>JAYURR010000228.1:0-7545 GCA_043756605.1 Chitinophagaceae bacterium | reverse complement strand
TTTCGGCCACCCAACCATCTTCCTTTATACTTGTTTTACTTTCCCAAACTGCATCCCAACTGTGATCGTACACAACACCACCGCTTTGCGATATTTTTATATCGCCCTGCACATTGGCAGCCGATACTTTAAATACAAATGCATTCTGCTTATCACGGTAAGTATCAAATCCAACTGTAAAAATATCAACGTCCTGCCTGTCAAGCACATCACGGGCTGTTAACTGCCTGCGTATGTTTGAAGGATGATCGTACATGTAGGCACCTATATAAATAGCAGTATTATCGTAAACAATTTTTACTTTGGTATTGCGGGTTGATACATTGCCAAAAACAGGTGAGATAGTTATAAAATCGCCGGTAGCTTCAATATTTTTCCAACCGGCATCATCCAGATTACCATCAATTTTTATAGATGAGTTTATTTTTACGGCAGGTAAACTTCTTACCTGAGCTTGCAAAACAAAGGGTAAAAATAAAATAAGGGCTGGTATTGTAAAGCGGGTTAACATTATAGATTATTTCAAAGATAAAATATTATCATAAAAAATAATCAACGCTTTACGCATTTTATTTGGTATCGTAAAAACACTATGTATTTTTTCTGCGCAGCAGCTCTTTTTTTATCAATCCCAGTTCTCTGCCGGTTTGGCCCGATACGGAACTGTTTTCTTGTGCCCGGCGCATTAAATAAGGCACCACATCCTTTATAGGCCCAAAAGGCAAATATTTACTTACTGAAAAACCAGATTTAGCAAGATTGAAAGTTATATTATCGCTCATGCCATACAATTGCGAAAAATGAACATGCGGATGATTGTGCGGTAATCCTTTTTTATCAAGCAACTGCGTGGTATATAAATTACTGTATTCGTTGTGCGATGCCACAATTACCGATACCTTATTTATATGATCTATACAAAACTCAGCGCCTTTATTAAAATCATTATCGCTGGTTTGCTTATCTGGTTGTATTGGTGATTTGTAATTCATTGCTGCGGCACGGTTTCTTTCTTTTTCCATGTAGGCGCCTCTAACTAATTTTACGCCCAAAATAAAATTTCTTTCCTGGGCTGCGGCTAATGAATCGTGTAAAAACTGAAGGCGGTCGTGCCGGTAAAACTGCAGTGTATTATAAATTACAGCTTTGTTTTTATTAAAAACATCCATCATTAAAATGGTAAGCGCATCAACAGGGTCCTGTATCCAGGTTTCTTCAGCATCAATCAATATCCCAATGTTTTTTTTATCGGCTACTTCGCACAATTGCTGCATACGCAACCGTACTTTATGCCATTCTTCCTTTTCAGCATCGGGCAACATTTCTATAGCATGCAGGTACCTTTTCATTAAAGTACCCTGGGCATTGTGCATAGTAATATCCAGTTTTTCCAGTAAAGAAAACCTTGCAAAACCTGTAACCTTAATACTCATAAAAGGAATATTGGCCTGCGTGGCAGCATAATCAATTACCCGTTTAAACTCATCACGTGCATGTTCAAAATTTGCTTCGCCTTCTTTTCCCTCTACCCCATAATCTAAAATAACCTGCACATTGTAGGCTTCCAGTTTATCAGCAACCTTTGCAGTTTCATCCAGCGTTTCGCCACCCACAAATTGTTTAAAAATTGTTTGGCGTATGGCAGTTTTTGTAAAAGGCAAATGCCATTTAATAGCAAGTGGTGTAAGCTTTAAGGCTGTATTAACCAGCCAGGGCTTACCCATAAATCCAAAAAGAAAATTTGCTTTTTTTAGCTCTGCATCTGTTTTGTAGGCAAATGCATATTCTGTATTTTCGAAAGAAATTTTTGTCTGATCTGTCATAAGTTGTAATTCGTTAACCGAAATTCATAAAACAAAAACGAACTGCCAAATAAAAAGCATGAGTGGTGAGTCGTCAATCGTGCGTTTGCCTTCTCACACGCTTCACAACTCACGTTTCACCACTCACGTTTCAGGCCTTATCTTTGCAAAAATTTTAAAATGGATAAGAAAGCAAGTGAATCGCTGGTGGTAATGACAGAACTGGTTTTACCCAATGATACCAATACTTTTGGAAACCTGATGGGCGGCCGCCTGATGTACTGGATGGATATTGCTGCAGCTCTTGCTGCTATGAAGCATTGTGGCGCACCGGTAGTAACCGCATCGGTTGATAATATTTCTTTTGAAAACCCCATTAAACTTGGCAACGTGGTGCACATTGAAGCCAGCCTAACCCGCTCTTTTAACAGCAGCATGGAAGTGCATTTAAATGTTTGGGGCGAAGATGCCATACAGCAATACAGATATAAAAGCAACGAAGCTTATTACACATTTGTAGCACTTGACCCCAATGGTAAACCCAGACCAGTTAATAAATTAATTGCTGAAACTGAAGAAGAAAAAAAATTATTTGAGGGTGCTTTAAGAAGAAGGCAATTAAGGCTGATACTGGGTGGAAAAATGAAGCCCGAAGATGCTGTTGAACTAAAAGCCCTTTTTTTTAAAGATTAAAAAGATTGGGCTGGCAGCTGAGGTTTAAATTTTTTGCTTTGCTCAATGGCATCCATAACGGCTTCCAGTATTTTTTCTGTGGAGTCTTCGTAATTTATCTGCATCGGATCTTTAAAAGTAACTGTAAGCCGGGTGCCCTTTTTTATCATTTTAATACCTTTTTTATTAAAGGCTGTGCTAAAGCCATCAATTACAACGGGTACTACAATTGGTTTGTGGTGCTTTATTATAAATGCAGTGCCTTTGCGGCCGGGCACATAGGCTGTGGTAGTTCCCTGCGGAAAAGTGATGATCCAGTTTTGCTGCAGGGCCCGGGATATTTTACGGGTATCGCTGGGGTCTAATCCTTTTCTAACTTCTTTACTGTCATCTGCCCAGGTGCGCTTTATCATGATGGAGCCTGCCAGTGCAAAAATTTTGCTGAGCAGGTTTTTTTTCATCGTTTCTTCTGCCGATACAAATTGCACTTTAGTATAGGGCCACAATAAGTAATAAGGCACACCCAATCCGTTCTTTTTTCTCCAGCTTATGGCACAAAAAATATGCAAAAAACAAATTACCTCGGCAAAATAAGTTTGATGATTGCTTACAAAAAGTACATTGTTTTTGGGTAGTTTTTTCAGCTTTTCCATTCCGTTTATCTGCAGCTTATTAAACAGGGCAAGCCCGGGATAAGAAAGTGCCCCGATGACAGTATAAACCAATCCTTTTACAAAACCCGATTCCTTAAAAGCCTTCCACAAATTGCGCATGTATCAATCTTTTTGTTGCAATAATCTCAACTGCAATTTATAAAGTTGTAACAATAAATAAAATAAAACTATTTATTAACGGCCATCAGGCACACATTATATTTGCACACATGAAATGAGCCATAACAAAAGTTGATATCAGCCAAAATGTTTAAATGCGAATTCCATAGCCTGTCCCGATTTTTCGGGATGGCCAAAAACAATAAAAATAAACACATGAAACTGAATACAGTAATTTTTGATATGGATGGCTTGCTGATAGACTCGGAGCCACTTTGGAAAGAAGCAGCCGAAGCATTGTTTTTAACTTATGGCAAAAAATTAACCACACAACAATATATAAGTACAACCGGTTTAAGAACTAAAGAATTTTTAGCACATTGGTTCAACTATTTTAATTTGCCCGAAGCGGAAATTGATGATGCAGAAAAAAAAGTGGTTGACCGGGTAATTGAACTTGTTGCCCAAAAAGGCAAACAAATGCCAGGTGTGGAGCATATTTTTAATTTTTTTATAGAAAAAGGGTTTAAAATAGGTCTGGCCAGCTCATCGCCTATGCAGTTAATTGAGTTGGTTATTGAAAAGATGGGCATACAAAATCAATTGCAGGCTATTACATCGGCTGCAAACCTGGCCTATGGTAAGCCCCACCCCGAAGTGTATTTGAATTGTGCAGTAAAACTAGATGCAACGCCATCCGAATGTATTTGTTTTGAAGATTCGTTTAACGGAATGATTGCTGCAAAAGCCGCAAAAATGAAATGTGTAGTGGTGCCATCTTTGCACGATGCCAAAAGCCTTGTTTGGGAAGCTGCCGACCTTAAAATATCTACTTTGGTCAACTTTAACCAATTGCTTTTAAACAGCCTTTAAAATAACAATGTTGATAAGTGTGTAAAAATGGTTTTGCAATATTCTTATATTTGCTTTTGAAGCAGAAATTAGTACTTTATAAAAAAATTAAAGTTTCTTGTTTTTTTTATAAAAAAAAGTATATTTACATTCTATTGAGCTTTTAAGGTCACTAACAATTTTTTAATTAATTATTTACTCATAAATCTAAAACAAACACAATGAAAAAATTCTTACTATCGTCAATAATCTTGTTAGGAGTTTGTGGTGCTGCTAGCGCTCAAAGTTCAACTGGTGCTAAGGTTAAAAAGAATGACATGTCTGCACCCACTGTAGGATCTGCAACTGCTCCTGCTGCTGCTGCAACACCACAAAAAGCTGCAATTATGCCTGCAAGTGATGCTGCTGCTGTTGCTGCACCAATTACTTCTACCGATCAGGCTAGCGCAGATGCAACGCCTGCAGCTGCAAAAACATCATCTGAAGGTGGAACTACTGTAAATGCGGCCGGTGAGGTTGTACCAACTTCAGCTAGCAAAACAAGAGAAGAGAAAATGGCCGCTGTTAAAGCTGCAAACGCTCAAAAAGCTGTTAAACAACAAAAATAATTATTAAATATTTTATTAAAATCCTCCGTAAAACCGGAGGATTTTTTTTTGTTTAAGAGATAAAGTTTATGCAGGATATTCTATTGCTACATGGGGCTATTGGATCAATGAATCAACTTTCGGTTATTGAAAAAGAGCTTACCGGTTCATTTACTGTACATCCCTTCAATTTCAGCGGCCATGGCGGTTCTCCGTTTGTTGATGAACCGTTTTCTATAAAGCTTTTTGCATCAGAAGTAATTGCATTTTTAAATAAAAAAGAAATAGACAGCATCAACATTTTTGGTTACAGCATGGGCGGATTTGTAGCGATATATCTGGCAAAACTTCATCCTCAAAAAATAAAAAAAATAATTACACTGGCTACAAAATTCAATTGAGATGAAACCATTGCTGCGCAGGAAATAAAAATGCTGAACGCAGATAAGATTGAAACCAAATTACCAGATTTTGCTGCCGCTTTACAAAAAAGACATACGCCAAACAACTGGAAAACTGTTTTAGAAAAAACTGCTGCCATGCTTACGGCCATGGGAAAAGACAATCCAATAAAGCCTGCCGATTATCCAGCTATTCAACATCCGGTTTTACTAATGCTGGGCGACCGTGATAAAATGGTTACGCTGAATGAAACGGTAGAAGTGTATAAAAATCTGCCGAAGGCTCAATTAGCCATTTTACCCAATACTGGCCATCCAATAGAAATGGTAAATGCTAACCGGTTGGCCTTTGAAATAAACTCGTTTTTACTATAAAACCTCCAACTTGTGCTTAATTCTCTACCCAAAAAATAAAAAATTGGAAAAATTTTGCCTCAAATCAGCCATCAGAGCCAAAATAGGCATTTTTTTAGCCCTCAAATTCACGATATTTTATTACCTTCGCCCTCCCGTTTTAAAACCGGGTTTATTTACAAACATTTAAACGCAGATGCACAGGAAAGTTAAATCCCGATATTACATCGGTACTAAACTACTGCGACAACAAACAAACCTGTAAAAAACAAGATGGAAGAAACAAACGAAACTACACCAACACCGGTTGAAGAAACAACTGCACAAGTTGAAGAAACAATTGCACCGGTTGCAGAAGCAACTGCTCCTGTTGTTGATGTAGAAATTAAAGCACCCGTTGCAGAAACTGTTGCAACTGCTCACGACGATTTTGACTGGAGTGTTGACAAACGCAACGTAACCAGCTACACCGCCGATGAAAAAGCAAAGTACGACAAGGTTTACGACAACACTTTTAAGCAAATTGCTGATGGCGAAATGATACAGGCAACTGTAGAATCGTTAACCAAAACAGATGCTGTTGTTAACATCGGTTTTAAAAGTGATGGCCTTATTTCTTTAAACGAATTCCGCGACATCCCCGGTGGTGTTAAAGTTGGAGACATTATTGAAGTAATGGTTGTTGAAAAAGAAGACAGGGAAGGCAACTTGCACCTTAGCCGCAAAAGTGCCCGTACAACACGTGCATGGGAGCGTATTGTGGAAGTACACCGCACCGGCGAAATTGTTACCGGTTTGGTTACCAGCAAAACTAAAGGCGGTTTAATTGTTGATGTATTTGGTATGGAAACTTTCTTACCAGGTTCTCAAATTGACGTTAAACCGGTTACAGATTACGACCAGTTTGTTAACAAAACCATGGAATTTAAAGTGGTTAAAATTAACGAAGCAATTAAAAATGCGGTTGTATCTCACAAAGCACTTATTGAAAGCGATATTGAAGCACAACGTGCTGAAATTATGGGTAAACTGGAAAAAGGCCAGGTACTGGAAGGAACGATCAAGAACATTACTGATTTTGGTGCATTCCTCGACCTTGGCGGCTTAGACGGTTTATTATACATCACCGATATTTCATGGGGACGTATCAACCACCCAACCGAAGTATTGAAGATGGACCAGAAACTGAACGTAGTTGTATTGGATTTTGATGATGATAAAAAACGTATCAGCCTTGGTTTAAAACAATTAACGCCTCACCCTTGGGATACTCTTACAGAGAACCTGAAAGAAGGTGAAATTGTAAAAGGTAAAGTAGTTAATATTGAAGATTACGGTGCGTTCCTTGAGATCATGCCGGGTGTGGAAGGTTTGGTTCACGTAAGTGAAATTACCTGGGCCAACACGCCTATCAACGCTAAAGAATTCTTTAAATTAAACGACGAGTACGAAGCCAAAGTTGTTACACTTGATAAAGACACTCGTAAAATGAGTCTTTCTATCAAGCAAATGACCGAAGATCCATGGAGCAATATTGAAGTTTCTTTCCCTGAAGGAAGCAAGCACATGGGTACTGTTAAAAACATTACTCCTTATGGCGTGTTTGTTGAACTAACAACCGGTATCGGCGGTATGATCCACATCAGCGATCTTAGCTGGTTAAAGCGTTTCAACAATCCAAATGAGTATACAAAGGTTGCTAACGAAATTGAAGTGATCATCATGAATATTGATAAGGATGGCCGCAAACTTCAGTTAGGACATAAGCAGATCGAAGAAGACCCATGGAACTCTCTGGAATCAACTTTCCCGGTAGGCAGTGAGCACGAAGGAACTGTTGTGAAGAAAGATGACAAAGGCGCAATTGTTCAATTGCCTTATGGATTGGAAGGATTTGCTCCTGCCCGTCACCTTGCAAAAGAAGATGGTAAAACAGTTGGTGTTGATGAGATCGCTAAATTCCAGGTTATTGAATTTGACCGTAATGATAAGCGCATTGTTTTAAGTCATGCCCGCCTTTGGGAGCAGGTGATTGAAGAAGAAAAACAAGCTGTTATTAAAGAGAAGAAAGCCGATTTTGAAGTAACCAAAAAAGCTGTAAAAA
>JAYURR010000227.1:0-2718 GCA_043756605.1 Chitinophagaceae bacterium | reverse complement strand
GCCATAAAAGAAAAAGTTGACATCATTGGTTTAAGCGGTTTAATTACTCCATCACTTGACGAAATGGTACACGTGGCGCACGAGATGAAACGCCGGGGTATAACCTTACCCCTGATGATTGGCGGTGCAACAACCTCACGTATGCATACGGCTGTAAAAATTGCACCACAATATGATGATGGTGTAATACATGTGCTGGATGCAAGCCGGAGCGTTACCGTAGCCGGAAGCCTGCTGAGTAAAGAACAAAAACCTGCTTTCCTGCAAAACATAAAAGAAGAATATGATAAACTTGCCATTGATTTCGGCAATAAAAAATCAACCAAACAATATTTAAAATTTGAAGAGGCGCAAAAAAACGGTGCGGTAATTGATTGGGCAAACTACAAACCCGTGCCACCAACATTTACCGGAACAAAAGTTTTACAAGATTATCCCTTAGCAGAAATTGCTGAATACATCGACTGGCAGCCATTCTTTATTGCCTGGGAAATGCACGGAAAATTTCCTGCCATACTTACCGATAGTATTATTGGTGTAGAAGCTACAAAGCTTTACAACGATGCTAAAAAATTATTGCAACAGATCATTAATGAAAAATGGCTGAGCGCAAAAGGTGTTGTTGGTTTTTGGCCTGCCAATAAAGTTGATCACGATACTGTTGATGTAGATAATGAATCTGAAATAACAAAACTCCAGTTTCTGCGCCAGCAAATAAAAAAGACAGCGGGGCAACCCAATCTTTCTTTAGCAGATTTTATTGCACGGGCAGAACAAAATTATCAGGATCATATCGGTGCATTCAGTGTAACCATTCAGGGTATTGAAACACACATCAAAAACTTTGAAGCAAATTTTGATGATTACAATAAAATAATTTTACAGGCTTTGGCCGATAGATTGGCAGAAGCATTTGCAGAACTGCTGCACAAAAAAACTAGAACAGAATATTGGGGTTATGTATCAGAAGAACATCTTACCAACGAACAATTAATCAAGGAAGAATATCTTGGTATTCGTCCGGCACCGGGTTATCCTGCATGTCCGGATCATACCGAAAAATATAAATTATTTGAGTTGCTGGGTGGAGAAGAAGCAACGGGTATTCATCTTACCGAATCGTTGGCCATGTATCCGGCATCATCGGTTTGCGGCTGGTATTTTGCCAACCCGGATAGTAAATATTTTGGTGTAGGTAAAATTGAAAAAGACCAGTTGGTTGATTACGCCAATAGAAAAGAGATGAGCGTGGATGATGCCACAAGATGGTTGAGGCCGATATTGGAGTAGGTAGATAAGTTTTGTTCCGTAAGTTTGTTAAACAAAAAAATATCGCAATGCGCATCATCTCTTACAATGTAAACGGCATACGTGCCGCCATTAAAAAAGGATTGATTGACTGGCTTAAAACAAACCCGGCAGATATTATTTGTTTGCAGGAAACCAAAGCTACGCAAGGCGATGTAGATGTAAAGCTGCTGGAAGATCTGGGCTTTCATCATCATTGGTTTAGCGCACAAAAAAAAGGCTACAGCGGCGTTGCCATTTTTTCAAAAATAAAACCTGATAACATTTGCATCGGTTGTGGCATTGCCAGCAGCGATAACGAAGGACGGGTTATACAACTTGATTTTGGCGATATCTGTTTAATAAACGCCTACTTTCCCAGCGGCACCAGCGGCGATGAGCGGCAGGCATTTAAATATGTTTGGTTAGATGAATTTCATGCTTATCTCAACAAATTAAAAAAGAAAAATCCAAAAATAATTTTGGTAGGCGATTATAATATTGCACATAATGAAATTGATATACACGACCCTAAAGGAAACAAAAAAAGCAGCGGCTTTTTGCCGGAAGAACGGGAATGGTTGACTAAGTTTTTAGCCAGCGGCTGGATAGATACCTTCCGTGAATTTCATACCGAGCCACACCGGTACAGTTGGTGGAGCCAACGTTTTCCTTCTGTTAGATTGAACAACAAAGGCTGGCGCATTGATTACATTACTGTTACAGAGCCATTAAAAAAGCAACTGCTTGATGCAGATATTTTTCCGGATATAAAACACAGCGATCATTGCCCGATATATCTGGAGTTAAAAGTTTAACAAAAAGTTTTAAGACATATTTTTAACACAACTAACTCAGTTATTTCCATAAGGCTTTTATATCTTAGCCTTTAACCAACCTTTACTGTATGGAATTACTTTCCGTTCTTCTGATGATTACAATACTTGTAATCATTCTAAATCAAAACAGTAAATTATCTGCACATCTTAAAAAACTGGAAGATGAATTAAAATTATTTAGAAGACAGCTATTAAATTTTACCAGCGATATAAAAGAAACAACAGAATCAAAGTTAAAAGAAACCGAAAAACCAGTTGATGAATTTAAACCACACACAACTATTTTTTCAATTGCAGATGATAATGTGCCTGTAATAAGTCCGCAGGCAAAGGAAGATTTACCTGAAACAAAAAAAACAGAACCACTTGTTACAACTGTTAAAGTAAAAGAAACCATTGAGGTTCCTGAGCAAATAAAACAAACTGCACCGCCCCCAACTTTTTTTGAGCGCCATCCCGATATGGAAAAATTCGTTGGCGAAAACCTGGTAAGTAAAATAGGTATTGCCATTCTTGTTTTAGCAATCGGTTATTTTGTAAAGTATGCAATAGATCAAAACTGGATAGGGCCTGTGGCACGTGTTGCCATTGG
>JAYURR010000226.1:0-7611 GCA_043756605.1 Chitinophagaceae bacterium | reverse complement strand
AAACAAAAACCCCATCCTTTTCAGAATGGGGCTTCTTATTGCTAACAGCTAATAGCTAACAGCCGTTGTATTACTCTTCAATCTTCACTTTACCCTTTGCTTTAGCAATGATCTCTTCAGATACATTGTTTGGCGCCGGCGCATAATGACTGAACTCCATGGTTGAAGTTGCACGGCCGCTTGATAATGAACGCAACTGGGTAACGTAACCAAACATTTCGCTCAAAGGAACTTTTGCTTTAATTACCTGTACACCATGCTTGCTATCCATACCTTCCAGCATACCTCTACGACGGTTTAAATCGCCAGTAACATCACCCATGTATTGGTCTGGTGTTAAAACTTCTACTTTCATAATTGGCTCCAGCAAAACCGGCTTGGCCTTACGGCCTGCTTCACGGTAACCTTGCTTGGCACACAATTCAAAAGAGATTGCATCACTATCCACATCATGGTAGCTACCATCAATTACCCTCACCTTCATATTTACTACAGGATAGCCTGCCAGTACACCCTGCGTCATACTGCCTGTAAAACCTTTAACGATTGGCGCAATAAATTCTTTTGGAATACTACCACCAAAAATTTCGTTTACAAACTGCATGCCGCCTAACGGATTTTCTTTTAACCACTCTTCATCAGCGGGCCCAATCTCAAAGGCGATATCACCAAATTTACCACGGCCACCCGTTTGTTTCTTATAAGTTTCCCTGTGCACAACGGCAGCTCTAAACGCTTCTTTATAAGCAACCATTGGCGCACCCTGGTTAATTTCTACTTTAAACTCACGTTTCATCCTGTCTATGATGATCTCCAGGTGAAGTTCACCCATACCACTCAAAATGGTTTGGCCGGTTTCTTCATCGGTACGTACACGTAATGTAGGATCTTCCTCTACCAGCTTGGCTATGGCCATACCCATTTTATCAACGTCGGCCTGTGTTTTTGGCTCAATGGCGATAGAGATAACGGGTTCAGGAAAGGTCATAGATTCCAATACAATCGGATTTTCTTCGTTACACAAAGTATCTCCTGTTTTGATATCTTTAAAACCTACTGCTGCACCAATATCACCGGCTTCAATAAAGTCAACCGGGTTTTGTTTGTTGGCATGCATCTGCATAATACGACTGATACGCTCTTTTTTACCTGTACGGGTATTCAAAACATAACTACCTGCATCTAACCTGCCAGAGTAAGCCCGGAAAAACGCCAGACGACCAACGAAAGGATCGGTCATAATTTTAAATGCCAAGGCACTAAATGGTTCTTTTGGATCTGAGTGGCGGATCATTTCTTCTCCGGTATCAGGGTTTGTTCCTACAACAGCATCAATATCCAAAGGACCAGGCAGGTAACGTACAACCGCATCCAACGCTGTTTGTACACCTTTATTTTTAAAAGACGAACCACACATCATCGGAATGATAGAGATATCAATTGTTGCTTTACGGATAGCTTCGTGTACTTCATCCTCGGTGATGGTATTAGGATCATCAAAGAATTTTTCCAATAGTTTCTCATCATATTCTGCAACAGCTTCAATCAGTTCCTGGCGGTATTGTGCTACTTCTTCAGCCATATCTTCCGGAATAGGCACTTCTTTAAAAGTCATACCCTTATCTTCTTCATTCCAAACAATACCTTTCATGGTGATCAGATCAACCACACCGGTAAAATTATCTTCGGCACCAATTGGTAACTGCAAAGGCACGGCCTTGGCACCCAACATTTCACGAACCTGTTTTACCACGTTCAAAAAGTCGGCACCGCTTCTATCCATTTTATTTACAAAACCAATACGTGGTACTTTGTAACGGTTAGCCTGGCGCCAAACGGTTTCGCTCTGCGGCTCTACACCAGATACGGCGCAAAACAAAGCCAGTAAACCATCCAGTACACGCAGTGAACGCTCTACCTCTACGGTAAAATCCACGTGGCCGGGTGTATCAATAATGTTGAATTTGTATTGTTTGGTATCAGGTGTTTTTTCGCCCTGCACCATCGGAAAGTTCCAAAAGCAGGTAGTAGCAGCACTGGTAATAGTGATACCTCTTTCCTGTTCCTGAGCCATCCAGTCCATAGTAGCGCCACCATCGTGTACCTCACCAATCTTGTGGTTTACACCGGTGTAATATAAAATACGCTCTGTGGTAGTGGTTTTACCGGCATCAATATGAGCGGCAATACCGAAATTGCGTTGATAACGTAAATCTCCCATTGTTTTTAATTTTTAATTTTTATTATTATGAGCCGGGCTTTTGAATGGCTGTTGAGCTTCATTGGCGTCGCACTCTTGTACTTATGTTCTTTGCTGATCTTTTTGCTTTCGTAAAAAGCATACCCCTGTAATTAAGAACGCTGCAAGCGTACCGGGGTTAATATGTTTTTTTAAACTCTCATAGTATGCTAAATAAGCGGGCTCATCCAAACATTACCTGCCTTTTAGCGGCGCAAAGGTACGTTCATTTTTTTATATTACAAAGAGTAATGAGGACAAAAAACATCTTATCAATATATGTATTGATGCAATCCTGTATACCCTTTCAATACAACATCTGAAATCTTATATAATTTTTGATAGGCTGCACTTTGCACTTATTTCTTTTTTAGATACAAACAAGCCAAATTTTTGAATAATTTCGATATAAGCTTCTCTCAGTTCTTTTGATTTAAATGACCTGATCTGGTGTAAATTTTTTATCATACTTTCCCAATCAGGTAATAATCCGGCTACATGCAACCAGCAAATAAGATGTAATGTGTTATAAACTTTAATGCTGCTGTCCAATTTCTTTAATGCCCCAGCGAAATCTTTATCATCCGAAATAATCAAATGTGCCTGTACTTTTTTTAATTGAGCAAATACTTCGGCTTCACCTTTATCAATTCCTTTGTAATTTTCTACGGTTATCATCACAAAGGAATCGTATATATTACAAAGCCTGTAAAATCCTTGCTCTGGTTTTAACCGCTGCAAAATCCATTGACGGTGCGGTTCCCTTTCTGCACCTTTTGCATACTCTTTTACTACTTCAGAAGGGAAATAAATTGTACTAAAGAGGTTATTTAAATAATGGAAAATTGGCTTGCGTTTATGCAAATGACTAAGATAAACCAACGATGCATTATCAATTACAGCAGTTTGGTACAATAGCAGTGATTATTATTTTTTTGTATCAATAAGAGAATCTAAAGTAAGCAGCCCCAGACCAATTAAAAGAATGCCTCCCAAAACAGACATCGTATCATCTTTAACCGGCGTCACTTTTTTTAATGCACCCTTTTGATTAAGTTTTATTTGTTTAATTACCCTATCAAGAATTTCCTGAGGGCTATTTTTTCTGGCATCTATAATAACTTCGGTACAATTAGCTCCGTGTTTTAAATTTTTTACCCGATTATAAATTATAAGAATCTTTGACTTATCTCTTAAATGTGTAAATGCTGCATTAATTTCCTGCTGAACGATACTTGTTAGCTGAGATGTTGAAAAGAAGATAAAGTAGTCAGCAGATTTAATGCGAAAGGCTGTCTCATTATTCAATATCCCGTTGCTGTTATACCTGTCTGGCATCAGCATATTAAAACCATGTACTGCTCCTATGGTATGCAGCCTTACAGCTAATGTTTGCTCAAAATCATTACCAGGATTATAGGTTACAAATACTGTTGTTTGCTTCATCTGTGATATCACTTTTGATTTGCAAATGTAATTAAAAAAATAGAGTGAACTGTTAAGAGTAGTTTTCAAGAATTTTTTTTATGCTTTACATTTATCAAATCGCCCACGCTTTATCACCCTTTTTATAAGGAAAGGCACCATCATATTTACCCGGCACCGGTAAAAAATTGAGTGCCTGTTTCATACCAATTTCCGAAGTAAAATATCCCGTAAGCGTTAACTGCTTAATCATGGTATAATAATGAAGCGGCTCTCCTTTAAATTCTTTCATTTCTTTATGGGCAATATCTCTGGCTGCTTTTTCTTTATCATTTATTTGCTGGTTGTAAGCTTTGGCTTCAGCTTCCAGTGCAGTAAGTATAGTAGTACGCTCTGCAGGGGTAAGCTTCATGAAATTTTTACTGAACTGTTTTTCGCAGGCTTTATCCAGGGCAGCAAGGCCTTCGGTAAAAGCCTTTTGCTGATTGGCACGGTAACAATCGCTTACATAAACATTCATAAACTCGCCAACCTTGGCGGCTTTTGCACCCGGCGTATTTGTAACTGGTATAATAGTATCACCTACTTCATCAAGCAAAGCGATATTATCTGCACTTAGCAATCCTTCGCCTTTTTTTACACTGGTTTTACAACCGCTTAAAAAAACATCGCCTCCAATGATGGCACTGCCGGTAAGTACGGCTATTATTTTTAAAAGTTCTCTGCGTTCCATAATATGTATTTAATCAATTAAATAATGGGTTTAAAGATTTCCTTTCTTCAATTCCTTTACTGCAAAGTCGGCTGCCCTGGCGGTTAGTGCCATATAGGTAAGCGACGGGTTAACACAACTGGCACTGGCCATGCTGGCGCCATCCGTAACAAACACATTGGGTGCATCCCATACCTGGTTGTTGCCATTTAATACCGAAGTTTTAGAATCACGACCCATACGTGCCGTACCCATTTCGTGAATGCCCTGGCCCGGTGCGTAGCCCGAATCGTATTGATTTATATTTTTAACACCCGCTGCGGCCAGCATTTCGGCTGCATCGGGCCCCATATCTTTCCGCATTCTCAATTCGTTTTCTTTCATCTCCACATCCATTGCCAGCACTGGCAACCCCCATTTATCTTTCACTGTTTTATTCAGGTAAATTCTGTTGGCATGGTCGGGTAACATTTCGCCGAAGGCGAGTAAATTCATATTCCAGCTTCCGGGTTCGGTTAGCGATTCTTTTAATGTGGCTCCAAAACTCATTTCGGCAATTTCTACACCTCTGCCCCTGCCGGCACCGCCCTGGTAACCAAAACCACGCAGGTAATCTCTTTTATCGTTATAAATATTTCTAAAACGGGGCACATAAATACCGGTTGGCCTGCGGCCGTATTCGTATTTATCTTCAAAACCTTCCACCGTGCCGGATGCACCAATTCTAAAATGATGATCCATTACATTATGCCCCAGTTCGCCACTGCTGCTGCCGAGGCCGTCGGGCCAGATGTCGGTGGCACTGTTCATCAATAACCAGGTACTGTTAAATGAAGATGCACAAACAAAAATAATTTTTGCCGTGTATTGATAAGTTTTGTTGGTATTAGCATCAATTACTTCAACACCGGTTGCTTTCTTTTTATCTTTATCGTAAAGAATTTTAGTTACAATTTTATCCGACTCCAAATTTAAATTACCAGTTGCCATAGCAGCCGGTAATGTAGCCGATTGCGTACTAAAGTATGCACCAAACGGGCAACCAAGCCAGCAACGGTTGCGGTACTGACAATTAACCCTGTTCTGCTCCGGTTTGGGTTGTGTAATATTTGCACTGCGGCCAATAAACATGTGCCGCTGTCCTTTATAATGCGCTTTTATTTTTGCTGCAATATCTTTTTCGGCCACGTTCATATCCATGCCGGGTAAAAATTCACCATCAGGTAAAACATCTAATCCTTCCTTAGTGCCCTGTATGCCGGCAAATTTTTCTACATGGCTGTACCAGGGTGCAAGGTCATCATAACGAATCGGCCAATCGGTACCGATACCTTCTATACCGTTGGCTTCAAAATCCCATTTATTCCAGCGGTAACTCTGGCGCCCCCACAATAATGAACGGCCACCAACATGATAGCCACGGTACCAGTCAAAGCGCTTATCTTCCACATACGGACTTTCTTTTTCGTTTGCCCACATACCCTTTGTTTCTTCGTTGAGCGGATAATCTCTTCTCAACACCGGATAATCATCTTTCATTTGCTGGGTTGCAGCGCCACGGTGAGGGTATTCCCATCTTTCCTTATTGGCGTTTACATAATCCTTCACATGTTCAATATTGCGGCCCCTCTCAAGCATCACCACTTTAAGTCCTTTTTCTGCAAGCTCCTTGGCTGCCCAACCGCCGCTAATACCTGAACCTACTACAATAGCATCGAAATTAAGATTTGACATAATTGAAAATTTATTGGTTTTTCCTGTTTATAATATTTTTAAACGTCGCATAGCAAAACTGCATTACGCAGCGATGCTATTTTATCTTTTTTAACTGGAATAAATTCCTGTGCCACATATCCTTTATAACCACTGGCTACAATGGCATTCATAATGGCAGGATAAAAAAGTTCCTGCGTTTCATCAATCTCGTGCCTGCCCGGTACGCCCGCCGTGTGGTAATGGCCAAACCACTCGTGATTTTGCTGAATGGTTCTTATCACATCGCCTTCATTTATCTGCATGTGATAAATATCGTACAACAGTTTAAAATTGGGGCTTCCTATTTTTTTGCACAAGGCAACACCCCAGGCCGATTTATCGCACATGTAATCTTTATGATCAACCTTGCTGTTGAACAATTCCATCTGAATTACAACTCCTTTTTTTTCGGCAAGGCCGATGATCTTCTTCAAACCTTCGGCACAATTATTCATGCCGGTTTCATCATCCATACCATTGCGGTTACCGCTAAAACAAATTAAGTTTTGATAGCCCGCTGCCGAAACCAGATTTATATGTTCGGTATAATTTTTTATCAGTGTATCATGATACTGCAGATCATTCCATCCTTTAGTCAATCCAATTTCGGCACCGTTACACATGCTGCTGTGCAGGCCATGAGCTTTTAAAACCTGCCAATCTTTTGGCCCAATAAGGTCAATTGCTTTTAATCCTATTTCTTTTGCAAGCATGCACAATTGCTCCAGCGTAAGAAAATCGTAAGTCCACCGGCAAACGGCATGGTTAATATTATTTTTAAGTAACGGCGAAAGCTGGTCAACTTTTTTTGCAAAAGAATGCACCGGCGCCAGCGCTGCTGCTGCAGTACCGGCCATTACAGATTGTATCAGTGCTCTTCTATTCATACTGCTGACGGGTTCTTTTTATCGTTTTTAAAAAGCAAAACAAAAAGCAATGCAATTACTGCAGCAAAAACACAGGGTATAAGCCAGATGGCCTGCCAGTTATGTGTTCCATCTGCAAGCAGGTATTTATCTACAACAACACCAGCCATGTAAAACCCGATATACATGCCCACTCCATAAGTTGCCAGCGTAATTAATCCCTGTGCAGAGGAGCGTACGTGTGACCCTGCTTTTTTATCGGTATATATCTGCCCCGTAACAAAAAAGAAATCGTAACAAATGCCGTGTAAAATAATTCCTGTGTATAACATCCAGGAGCTGTTACCAATATCACCATAGGCAAATAACAGGTATCGCAATATCCAGGCAACCATCCCTATCAGCAACATTTGTTTTACACCAAATCTTAAAAAGAAAAATGGCATCAAAAATAAAAATACAGTTTCAGCCACCTGGCCAAGTGTCATCTTTCCGGCAGCGCCAACCATGCCGGCTTCATTTAAAAATAAATTAGCCTGGCCATAATAAAATGCCAGCGGTATGCATATTAAAATAGAAGCAAAAAAGAATACCAGGTAATTTTTATCTTTTAA
>JAYURR010000225.1:0-7612 GCA_043756605.1 Chitinophagaceae bacterium | reverse complement strand
TGCCGTCCCTAAAGGGACTAATGAAAATAACTCCGCCAACAGGTTAAATTATGTAATAAGTAATATTAACCCGTTGGCGTAGTTAATCTTTTAATGCCTTGTAGAGCAATGAAATTAAGTTAAGCCTTAGCGAGGCGATATTTTGGTAGAGATAAAGTCGTAAGGTCTGTAAAAAAGCACATCGTGGCGATACTTTATCGAAGTACCAATAAAGAAGTGTCGCCCCTATGGGGAATGTCATTAAGTTAAGGGGTGTCAGGCTGAGCCTGTCGAAGCCGGTATGAGATTATTAGACAACCCGCCTTCGACAGGCTGCTCTTGACAAGTATTTTAAAAGGTTGATAAAACAATTTTTTACAAAATTGAATTTAGCCACGAAGACCCGAAGGCACTAAGGAAAATGCGTAGCATTTTTCTACTTCTTTCCTTTGTGCCCTGGTGGCAAACCTCTTTTTGCAGCGAAGCTGAGAAATTTTTTTTCTTATTGTCATTTGCAACCTGTCCCGACTTTTCGGGAAGCGCTTAATTTTTTTCTTATTGTCATTTGCAACCTGTCCCGACTTTTCGGGAAACGCTTAATTTTTTTCTTTTATGAGTGCCTCAGCCTGACAGCTTTTATTGTTTGTTAACATAATGACATCCACCTGACGGGACTACATAAAATCAACTCCTACAATTGGTAATATTATTGCTGAAGCATTATTAAACCATTTTTTGCAGTTTATTAATGTTAGTTCTTAATAATCCTTTGTGTGGTTTTAAATCCATGATCGCTGCTAAGCTGCAACTGAAATACGCCATTGCCTATCTCCCCCTTCAGGTTGATGGTTTTGGTAGCCTGGCTGCCATCATGCTGCAATATTTCAGTATAAACAAGCTGGCCCACATTGTTGTACAGGTTTAGCAGGTAATTACCCTTTACCATATTGTTCATATCAATCTTAAAAATGCGCCCCTGCAGCGGGTTCGGATATACTGAAATGGAAGGTTCGCCTTTACCAGTTAATACTTTAACCATATTGCTGTAACGTACATTACCAGCCTTATCCATGCCCTTAATACGGTAAAATCCGGTGCCCATGATGGGGCTGGCATCAAACCAGTTGTAATTAACCGGCATGCTGCTGTTGCCAATTGCCGCAGTAGTATGCACTTTTATAAAGTCGGTGCCATACATTGATCTTTCCACTTCATAGCTGGCCATATCAGTTTCAGTCTTCGAGCTCCACTCAACCTGTACGCCATTGTTCTTTTGTTTAGCCTGTATGCTGATGGCATCAACAGCCAGCGGACCGCTAAACGAACCGAAAACCACTTTAAAGCGGTCAGTTGCTTTGGAAGCCGCATCGGCTGTAACTGTAAATGATACTACTGTTGGCATAGTAACGCTCAACAGCGTACGGGTACCCAGGAAGTTATCCACCAGCTCTGCTTTCAGGTTTGCATTGCTGAAAGCCGCAGGTGTAAACTCAAACTCATAGGTTTGCTGTTTCATATTGTTCAAAAACAAAGGAATGGTATCTTTTGAAAGTATAACCGGCCTGCCCTCAATGGCCAGGTGTTTGCCTTCACGGGCAATGGCAATATTCTCATCCCAGTTATTTATCTCTTTGGCATCATTATTATCCACTGCTGCGCTGTAGCCATCATCAAACAGGGCAATGGCCCCATCCAACACCCGCCTGTAATCATTGGGTTCGGTAATATACAGCTCAGTACGGAATGCTTCAACCGGTGGCGGTGGGGTTAAAAACACTTCATTGTTATTGCCCGCTGTTTTGTGCACTTCCTGTATGCTAACTGCCGGTACCCCTCCGTTTGACTCTACAAAGAATGCCTGCCCCGGCTGTATAAATTGGGTAGCCAGTCCCGAGCTGGCAACACCGGCTAAACTTACCGTTACAAAACCGCCACGGGTGCTAAAATTAGGATCCCATAGCGTATAGAAATTGGTAATATTACTGCTGGCAGCCCTTACCAGGCTCCAGTCTATGGGCGATGCGTAAGGATTGGTAACCAGGTTTAATGCTCCACCTCCCACAAAGGCATTGGTAAAGCTGGCTTGTGTTCCCTGCACCAAAGTACCCGTTGTACGTAAAGTAGTACTGCTGGTTGGCATATTTGGGCCCAAAGGTATGGTCATATTCATGCTGCGGTCGCCACGTATATACACAAAGTATCCGGTTAGTGCATTTAATGTACCATTGGTACTGCCAATGGCCGAATAGGTTGGGGTTATTGCATTGGTTATTGCATATAAAGAAGCCGCATTACTGGTAGTTACATCAAAACCGCTGGCATTGCCGCCGGAGCCGCTTATCTGTGTTCCGTACAGGGGCACCGGATTTATATTGGTTCCAACAGCCGTATTCATGCCGCCTTCCATCCAGTTGGCTTTTATAGAACCTGTTGTATTTACCGTAGGTGCCAGTAAACGATAAGCCCTGCCGGTACCACCCAAACGCAGTTTTATCCAGCGCTCCATGGTTACTGTACCGCTGATGCTGTTACCGCTGTTGTTACCGGCATTGGTAATATCAGCAACACGGGCCGTACCCGATGCATTTGATTTTAGTGTTAAAAAGCCGCCGGTAGTAAAGGTTTTACCGTTTACATTACCAAACAACAGTACATCTGTAAATGTAAGCGGACCCGCCAGATTTACATCATTGCTGAGGATGATGCCATTTACCGTATTGGTTGCAAATGTATTGGCAGGTATGGTTTGTGTTGCGGTACCATTCAGTTCTATAGTACCATTTACCGCCGTAAAAGTGCCGCTGTTGCTGATGCTGCCGCCTATCTGCAAAGTTGCACCCGATATGGTTAGTGATGCGCCGCTTTGAATAATCAGGTTATTAAGAGGCGCTGTACCTGCCGACAGGATGGGATAATTGGTTAAACCCGTAGGAATAGTAACATTGGTTGAGGCTGAGGGTAATATGCCCGATGACCAGTTGGCAGCAACACTCCAGTTGGTATTTAAAGTACCTGCCCAGGTATATGCTGTAATCTGCTCACCAACAGCAATTTCGCCAAATACTAAAATGCCGGTAGCTTGTATAGAAGTAGCCAGCGGCGATACCACCGTAGGAAAACTCCACAATGAGGCACTGTAATTACCCACTCTAAAATTTGCAGTAGTTGATCCTGCATCCACATCGGCAGCAACCCAGTTAACCGTAATGGATGCATTGGTAAAAACAATACCACTGTTGATAAAACTCCAGTAGCGGTTTACACTTTTATTTACATTGATATTTGATGTAGCAATATTGGGGTGCTCGGTTGCTGTGCCCGAAGCCGTTAAATTGCCTGCGGTGCTTACCGAAGTAATATTAATAACTGCAGGCGAGTAAACACTGGCTGTACCAACTTCCATCGTTCTGGAAACATTGGCACCCGTAGCAAAATTTTTCTGCAATTTACCGTTTACCCAACCTGTTGCTGAAGCTGCGCCGGTTAAAGTGGCCCCGGCAGCCATCACCAGGCTATTGGCACCGGTTTGAATATTACCCAGTACAAAATTAAGGGCACCACTCACAGTAATATTGGATGACAATATAGTATTACCGGCTGTTTTATGAATAGTAAGATTATTAAAAGCACCGGTGGATGATAGATTCTGAACCCCGGTTCCATTTAACCTCCAGGTACTGCCGGTATTGGTAAAAACGCCACTGGTCATATTCCAGTTTCCGCCCAGGGTATCGCTGAAACTGCCTGCAACAAAAGTACCATTGGTTAATGTAAAGTTGTTGCGTATGTTGAGGGTACCGTTGGCTGTTTTTGTTCCCGCAGCCGAAATCACCAGGTTTCCATAGGTACCCAGTGCAGATATGGAACTAACTGTTTGTGTGCTGCCTGCATATTCCACCGTACTTAAACTATCCAGTGCATAGGCGGCAAACACAGGCAAAGGGTTGGTGCCTCCTATCTTTAGTGCTGCATCTGCAAAAATATTTAATACGCCACCGCCGGCATCTTCCGTTATGGTAAAAGCCGCAGCATCCAGTGTTCCACCTGTAATATCAAGTGCACTAACGCCCACTACACTTTTTGCAAGGGTTACCGTGCTGCCTGTATTTTTTGAAATGGTAAACTGGGCAAGCGTATAAGTTACTGCTGTGCCGCCAATAATTCCTGCTACACTACCGGTAAATACCGGGTTACCCACTGCTGCATCAAAACTGTTATTATTGGTAAAATTATGCGCTATATTAAAGTCCGAACCGGCTGTAATAACTCCGGTTACAATGTAATCGTAAAAAGTTGTTTGCGGACTACCCGAAATTTCTGCTGTGGCACCCGTCATGGTAAAAGCAGAAGTTCCGCCGTTCAGTACACCACTGCTTTCTAAAGACCCTGCCACCGTATAACTGTTGCTGCCTGCATTAAATATACTGTTGCTGGTAATTAAAAAATTGCCGCTCATATTCCAGCCCGTACCGGGTGTTACGCCAGCGGTATTGGAAATGATTACATTGTTAATAGCGGTAGGTGTACCGGTAGTAGCAATGGCACCTGTGCCGCCAAAATTCAGCGTTCCGCTGCTTGTAAAACCTGTGCCTGCAAGGGTGTAGGTTTTAGCAGTAGCAGGCAAAAAGTTTAAGGTACCACTGCTGGTTACGGTTCCGTTGTTTACAAAAGTTCCAAAAAAGCTATGTGCAGATATGCCGCCGTTAAATACGGCCCCGTTGCTTACATTAAATGCCAGCAATACCGTCCAGTTTACACTTGGGTTTATTCCCCCTGTGTTATTGATGTTAAGGGTGGCAAAAGTTGGCGTACTGCTTGAATTTAATACGGGTGATACGTTTCCGTTAAAATTTATAATGCCGTTCGAATTGGAAGTAATGGCATTCAGCAGGCGAATGGTTTGTACGCTGGTACCACTAAAGGTAGTGGTGCCTGTACTGGTTAAAATGCCGCTGTTGGTAAGGTCGCCGTTAATTACAGCCGTTCCGCTGCCCCCGGCAAAAGAGCCCGAAGGCGTTACATTCAGCCAGCCGTTATAGGTAATATCGGCTCCTGCAACGGTATAAGATCCGTAAACGGTTAGTTTATTAAATATGGTATTACCGGTGATGGTTTTATTGGTACCGTTAACCAGCACTGCACCCGTTGAGGGTATAAAATTTCCTCCATTGATCCAGTTGCCACCCAGATTAATACTATACACATCTGAGCTGAAGGTAGCACCGCTATTAATATTGAGGTCGCCGTTTACAGTAATGGTTCCAGCCATGGTTTTGGCGTTGGCGCCACCTCCCGATAGCGTGAGATTGCCATAAGTTACAGCATTAACTGTTTGTGCAACTGCACCGTTATAAGTTACCAGGCTGGTAGTGCCCAGTATGTTTGCTGCGTATGCCGATGGAAAATTACCGGCACCGCCTACAGTAAGTGATGCTCCGTCGGCCAGGGTAAAATTGCCACCCAAAGAGGTTCTGTTGGCGGTAAAATTACCCATATCTACATTTCCTGCCAGAATAGTAAAGTCGCCATACACATCTATATTGCCCGTAAATATAACAGGCCCAGATGCCTTGTTAATGATGATATTATTAAAGGTTGCCAGCGAAATTGTTTGGGTACCTGTACCGGTAAAAGCAATGGTTCCCGTACCGGGAATAAAAGTACCGCTGTTGTTGAGGTTGCCATTGAGACTGAGTGTAACAGATCCGCTGCCAAGCCTTGCTCCTGCGCTGATAGTAAGATTGCCGTTAACGGTAGTGGCACCCTGTAAATTAATTTCTCCATTTGCTACAGTAAGTGCCCCATTAATGGCGGTGGCAGCAGCAATGGTTGAAATGCCGGTTACTTTATTGCTGACGAGATTATTATAGGTAACCGCAGCTATAGCCTGGGCATTAGCACCATTGTAATATACAGTTCCGGTACCTGCACTGAAAATGCCACTGGTATAAATATAATCGCCGCCTATATACAGATCTACTGCACCGCTCATGCTAATGTTTGCGGCTCCAGACTGCGTAAGCGAACCGCCAATGGTAACTGTTCCCGTTGTCATATTCAGGTTAATGGCATGGCCATTGGTACCATCACTTAAACTAAGGCTGCCATTAATGGAAAGGTTTTGATTGCCGGTGTTAATGGTATGTGTGGCATTGCCTGTCCAGGTTCCGTTTATGTTTCCGATAGTGGTAAGCGAACCACCTGCTGCAAGGGTTAATGTTGCCGCAGCCGTACTGCCAAACTCAATATTTTTTACGCTTACAGCCGTACTTATTACCGGCTGGTTGGTGATAGCTGCCTGGCCAATCTGCGCCACATCATTTAGTCCCGGCAGGGTTCCGGTACCCTGTACCAATGTCCAGTTGGCAGCCGTATTCCAGGCATTGCTAACCGAACCGTTCCAGCGAAAAACACTGGGTATATCCGATATCGTCCAGCGGCCGGTAATGTTGGTAAGCCCGCTTTGTTCAACATAATTTAAGGTGGTACTGTTCAATAATTTGCCTGCATTAAGCCAGCTACCGCTGAAATTCCAGTTTACCATCGATGATTCCGTATTTCCATTCAGTTCCCCGTCTTCATAATGTAAACGCAAAGCGGCATTATAGGTGCCCGATGGCACAGCAATATTGTACTCCCGGTTAATAGCCGAGCCAAACGGAAAGTCGGCAACACTGGTGGCGGTTACAGAAACTGTTACAGAATTTACCCCCGACAGACTGGCAAAATTGATACTGTTATCCGGACTTTCAAAAGCATAGGCAACACCCGTTGTAAAAGCATGGGTACGTTGTATATTACCCATAATAATACCATTGCCGGTACGGGTATTGGTAATGGTAAGGGTATTGGCACCGGTTTTTATGCTGCCATTGAGCATATGTACGGTTGGTACGCTGATATTGTTCAGGAGTGTTACGGTATTGGTAGCCGAACTTTTATTGATTGTTAAAATATTAAAGGTAGTGGCACCGCTTACCGTAACATCTGCCACACCAGCAAAAGCGATGGTACCTGTACCGGCGGTAAATGTGCCGTTGTTTACAAAGTTTGAGTAAAGACTGTGCGTAAAAGAGGCAGCATTAAAAGTGGTGGAAGGATTGATGGTTAGTATCCCGTTTACTGCCAGGGCCCCACCCGCCGTTTTAACAGCCCCATTGGTAAGCGTTAGCCGGTGGTAAGTAGCCGCAGGTACAGTTTGTGCACCTGTGCCATTAAAACTAACGGTATTGGGAATGGCCGACGTTACATTTAATACTCCTGCCGTTATCGTAAAAGCACCCGCTATGCCCAGCACCGCATTGGTAGATAATAACAAAGCCGTTCCATTAATATCGGCATTAAACAGGTTGGCCACCCCGTTCAGGGTGGCAGAGCCGGTAAAAACAGCCGTGCCGGCCGAAGCTGTAAAACTGCCACTTACATCCAATGCACTGGAAACTGAAAAACCGGTGGCAGTTGTTATTGTACCTGGTACCAGTAAGCCATAAAATGCAATGCTGCCGGCACCGCTGATGGTTTTAGAGCTGCCGGTTAAACTGATATTGCCGTTACTGGCCAAAAAACTGCCAGCCACACTCATATTGCCCCGGATGGTAAGTGTACTTGTAGTAGTTATTGTTCCTGGCACAGT
>JAYURR010000224.1:0-24375 GCA_043756605.1 Chitinophagaceae bacterium | reverse complement strand
AAGAAATAAAACGCATACTGGAAGTGAATACCAAAATGGCTTTCATCACTGCCGGCATGGGTGGTGGTACTGGTACCGGTGGCGCACCGATACTTGCAAAAATTTGTAAAGATCTGGGCATACTTACCGTGGGTATTGTTACCACGCCTTTTGCTTACGAAGGCAAAAAAAGAATTGCACAGGCAGAAGAAGGTGTAATGCTGTTGAAAAATCATGTGGATACTTTACTGGTGATAAGCAATGATAAACTGCGCCACCAGTTTGGTAATTTAAAAATGAAAGAAGCATTTGCTAAAGCAGATAATGTTTTGGCAACTGCAGCTAAATGTATAACCGATGTAATTAACAGCACCGGACAAATAAATGTGGATTTTGCGGATGTATGCACCGTAATGACAAATGGTGGCGTTGCCATTTTAGGAAGCGCTGCAGAAGAAGGAGAAAACAGGGCACAGATGGCGATTGAAAATGCAATCAACTCGCCGTTGCTTAATGATAATGATATCCGTGGTGCTAAATGGATTTTGATCAACATCAACTCATCCGAAGGTGAACATGAATTTACCATGGATGAAGTAGAAATTATTCAGGATTATTTATTGAGCCAGGCAGGCGATGGTACTGATGTTATTTTAGGCTTGGGGTATGATAATAGTTTGGGTGGAAAAATTGGCATTACTTTAATTGCAACAGGGTTTGATCATAAAGATCCGTTTGAGAAAAAAGCTGCAGTGAAAACTACTGAGCCGAAAGATGAAAAAATTGTAATGACTTTAGAGATGCCTGTAAAAGAAGAAAAGAAAATTGTACAGCAACCTGTATTACAATTTGAACACAGTCCGGCTTCGCTCACTGCTGAGGATGAAGAAGCTGCCATCGCTGAAATTACCGAGCAGCCTGCATTACAGGTAGAAGAAGATACTATGATGCCGGTAATGAAAGAAGCAACAGAAGCAATACCTGTGGTGAAATTACCAAGTAAAATTACTGGGGATAAGTTGGATGAAACGCCTGTGTTTTTTGAAATATCTTCGGCCACGGATCAGGTTCCTGTAATTGAATTTGATATTCCGCAAAGTCCTCCTCCCGTTGATAAACCAGCAAAAGTTCAAAAAGAAATTACCGTAATTAATAAAGATGCTAGCACCCCTCCTTCGTCTGGAGGGTATTTGGCTAAACCTGCACAAATTTATGTGGAGGAGCAGCCTAAACCAGAATCCAATTCGATTGATGAGCTACTACATGTGCAGGAAAATCAACAGGAAGACGAACCTGTAATTGAAATGCATCTGGTAGTTAAAAACCATCAAGCGGCGGAGGAAGAGCAACATGTACAACAAGCTCAGCCCATCATGATTTCCCCTGTTGAGGAACCTGCCATGCAGGACGAAACAGAGGATCTTAGGCGCAGGGCCATGGATCGGATTGCAAAACTGCGTAACCTGTCGTTCAACATTAACGCAGCCGACCCTAATAATGAGTTTGAAACGGTGCCTGCTTACCTTCGCCGCAATATGGAATTACACAATTCCATTGCTGATGTTGAAAGTTTTTACAGCAACTACACAGTTAAAACCGACGAGAATAACCAGTCGGAAATAAGTACAATCAATACTTTTTTAGAAGGTAAAAAACCTGATTAAAATTATAATGCTCCTCAGATAATATTTAGCAGAGCCGAAAGATGTTTGTGTTTGGTATGATGAGTAAAAATAACCCCGCTTTTTATTGGCGGGGTTTATTTTTACTTTTTTTATTTGATAGTAGTTCAATATATAATCCCAGTTGTAAAAAATCACGCCCGGTTTCATCATTAATTTTGTAATCAAACTGGTGTAAATAACCGGTTTGAATGGCTATCTGCTTATTTAATTTATATGCCACTGAAACCAATAGCCTGTTTCTTTCAAAGTAAGGTTCTTTACCGGTAAAAAATATTTCGTTACTGGCATTTATTAAAAATGGCTTATAACCATTTTTGTTATTTCCAAAGGGATACGAAATTCCTGCACGGTATCTGTATCTGTTTCGATAACCATTTTTGGTAAACCTGAATTCGGCTCTGTAACGTTGTTCTATTTTAAATCTTTTTATCAATTGTGTAAAAGTAATTTGTGGCCAAATTCTAAATTCATCATTATTTTTTGGCGATTTAAAATTGCCGCCTTCTTTGTAAGTATCGTAATCACCTGCAGCCAGGGTTAATAAAATATTTGGATGTGCCCTGTAATTTACACCGGCTTTATATTCATGATAATGAAACTGGCTGTAAAAATTCAAAGAGCGTATTTGTGCTTCACTAAAAAAACTCCACTTTTCATTTAAGGTATATTTTAGGTTTACAATGTTCCAGGTACCCAGGCTGTTTTTTTGTGCAAATCCAAAATGACTCACAAAAAAAAGCAAGGCTGAAAATAAAATTCGCTGTACGGTCATTCTGTTTACAAAATTTTAAAAAACGTGTTGAAATATTGGGTTTTTTATTGAAAATGCCGGCTTTATTATTTATCCTTTTGCCCTGAAGCAAAACCTGTATTTTCATTCAGTAATTTATGATAAAATCTGTTTGGGCGAAATATCATTTCTGGTACCTATAATTTTCGACTTCTTTCTTTTTATCCGGCTTTTAATAATTTCGACAACACTCAAAACGGCTTCTTCAAATGTTTTACTTGTTGCACTTGCCAGGATGTCGTTACCGGGTATTGCCAGTCTTATTTCGCAAACCTTGTTTTCCTTATTATCTGCATTGGAAAGTCGCAGCGAAATATCAATTGAAATTATTTCGATGTAATAGTTATATAGTTTGCTTACTTTTTCATTAATGAATCCGGTTAGCACCGGGCTTACTTTAAAGCCCGGTGATTGAATATTTATTTGCATACTTCTAATTTTGAATTTTCTTTCAATTATTAATAAACACCGTATAAATTATGCGGTTTGCAATTCGTGGGTTACATGATTATTTTCCCAGATCCAGAGTGTATCAGGATAAAAATTTACTTCACCGGTTGCAATGTCATGTGTACCTCCCACAATGCCTATTTCACCTTTTTCAATCATTTCTTTTAAAATGGTACTACGTTCCATAATAGCCTGTACCGTACGTTTTACATTAATGGAAGCTACTTTTTCAACAAATGCAGCATTGGCTGAATTGCGGTTTTCAGTTTCTGTTTTTTCATCGTAAACGGCCGGCTGTATTTTAGATAGTAAAGCGGTAAGGTTGCCCATTTCCACATGATCGCAGGCACCTTTTACTGCACCGCATTTTGTATGGCCGAGTACCACAATAAATTTTGAGCCCGCGGCCTTACAGGCAAACTCCATGCTGCCCAGTATATCTTCATTTATAATATTGCCTGCAATACGTACACTGAAAATATCGCCCAGTCCCTGGTCAAATATCAGTTCGGCAGATGTACGTGAATCAATGCAACTTAATATAACTGCAAACGGATGCTGCCCATCGGATGTTTCGTTTGCCTGCTGTAAAAGGTTGCGGTTTACTTTTAGGTTGTTTACAAATCTTTTGTTGCCTTCTTTTAATAATTCAAGAGCCTGAATAGGAGTAATGGCAGCCTGCATTTCTTTTGTTAATGTTTTCATTTTAATTTGTTTTATGGTTTTAAAAATTGTTAAGCTGGTTCAATAAAGTTTATGGTCTCTACAGTTATGTTTTTCGTTTTTGCATTGCTTCTGTAATCCCTTATCAGTTCAACTACATCGTATGCAATGGATTTTGATTTGGTACAATCAATAACCACTTTTGAATTAGCAGGAATTTCTTCCAGTTCCTTTATCAGGCTTGCTTTATTAAAAAATGAAACTTCTTCTGCCAAAACAATCTGATGTACTTCCATCCCTTCTTTCGTTGTTATAGTTTCCTTCATGTAATGTGAGTTGCGGTAACTATGACGCAGGGTATAGAATATCCCAAACAGGAGGCCGATTGTAATACCTTTAAGCAGATCGGTAGCCAGTATTCCGATAACAGTTGCCACGAACGGGATAAACTGCTCCCAGCCCTGTTTATACATCTGAGTAAAAAGTATTGGCTTAGCCAGTTTATAACCTACCATCAATAAAATTGCGGCCAAACTTGCCAACGGAATCATGTTTAGTAAACCGGCAATAGTTATTGCAGATATCAATAAGAATACACCATGTAATATGGCAGATATTTTTGTTTTACCACCAAATGAAATGTTTGCAGTACTACGTACAATTACCTGTGTTATTGGCAGGCCACCAATCATACCCGAAACAATATTACCAAGCCCCTGTGCTTTTAACTCTCTGTTGGTAGGCGTAATTCTTTTGTTTGGATCCATTTTGTCTGTAGCCTCTACACATAGTAACGTTTCTAAACTGGCAACAATGGCCAGCACAATGGCAATTTTCCAAACTTCAAAATTGGTTATGGCAGAAAAATCAGGAAATGTAAACTGGCTGAAGAATTCCGTTAAATTTTTTGCAACCGGCAATCTAACGACCTGGTCATCAGCCAAACTAAAATTTAATGTGCCGGCTTTAAAGAGGTAGTTCATTACTATGCCCAAAATCACCACTACTATGGGCCCTTGAATTAACTGAAATATTTTGTGTTTTTTTGTAAGAACCTGGTCCCACAAAATAAGTATGGCTAAAGAAATACCTGCTATTAAAATAGCCCCTGGCGTAATAAAATCAAGGGCTTTTGTAATTTCCGAAAATGTATTTTCACCATCAGCCTGTAAAAACGCATCATCACCTTCGGTATCTTTATCCCATCCCAGTGCATGCGGTATTTGTTTTAAAATAATCAACAAACCAATACCGGTAAGCATTCCTTTTATTACCGAAGAAGGAAAGAAATAGGCAATAAAACCAGCTTTGGCAAAACCAAGAGCTAACTGAATAATTCCGGCTAAAACTACAGCCAGTAAAAATGCCGGCCAGGAGCCCAGGGTAGCTATTGATGTTAATACAATTACAGCCAGGCCTGCAGCCGGGCCGCTTACCCCTAATGGCGAACCGCTGGCAATACCAACAATAATACCACCAACAATTCCTGCTATTATACCTGCAAATAGCGGAGCTCCGGATGCAAGGGCAATACCTAGGCATAATGGAACTGCTACAAAGAAAACGACAATGCTGGCTGGCAAATCGCTCTTAATTTCTTTAAACATGTTTTTAAGCACCATAATAGTTGTTTTATTGGTTTAGAAACAAAGATAGTAATAATATCTATAAAGATAGTATTACTATCTCATAAAATTGTAAAACTTTTAGCTACTTTTGTGGAGTAAGTATAAAAACACCTTAAAAGCAAAAGGTTTTTGATAATCTGTATAAATTTATAGGCAATGGAACTGGAACTTCAGATAAAAATGAACCAAAAATTATTTTTACGTAATCCCGAGCAAACAGAACTAGGTAAAAAAATTATTCAACATAGTATTGAGGTAATAAATAAAAACGGGTTCGAATCTTTTACGTTTAAAAAACTGGCAGAGGATATTAACTCAACAGAGGCAGGAATTTACCGGTACTTTGAAAACAAGCACAAATTGCTGATGTACATCACTGCATGGTACTGGAGTTGGCTTGAGTACCGTATAATGATATATACTTTAAATGTAAAAGACCCGGTTGTTAAACTAAAAAAAGTAATTCAGCTATTGGCAGCAACGGTAGAGGATGATATAAATACCAGTTATATTAATGAACATAATCTGCACCAGATTATTATAGCCGAAGGATCAAAAGCTTACTTAACCAAGCATGTATCTGAAGATAATAAAGATCAGTTTTTTAAGCCCTATAAAGACCTTTGTGCCAAGGTTGGCGAAATTATACTGGAATGCAATCCGGCATATAAATATCCCAAATCACTTTCCAGTACCATAATTGAGATGGCGCATTTTCAGATTTTTTTTATGCATAATCTTCCAGCCCTAACTGATTTTGGAAAAGATAAAGACGAATCTAAAGTAATTACTTACCTGGATGAATTGGTGTTTTCAGCAATTAGGTAAATCATCTTCTGGTGTGTGCATTAATTTTTTGAGCTGTCTGTTTTTGGTGCTGTAATTAATGCTGGCGGGGCAGTAGTTACAGTAGTTGGTGCAGGCTTGCTGTTTAAAGGAGCGCCTACTGCAATATCGCAACGGTGGTTTGGCTCTCCGTGTGGCGGGTTCATACCGGGTGCAGTTTTAGTTGTATTCGGTACTTCCTTCATGGTTACCTGTGGTTGTGCATTTACTGCTGTTGGTTGCGTAACTGCCGGTGCCGGCGCTGGTTTGCTGTTTAAAGGTGCACCCACGGCAATATCGCAACGGTGGTTTGGTTGTCCGTGTGCCGGGTTCATACCAGGCTGTGTTACAGTTGGCGCTGGTGTTTGCACAGGTGTCATCACCACATTATTTTGCTGGCCTGCAGTCATTTGCTGCATTTGCTGTTGGTTCGGTTGCATCACCATCGTAGGCGTAGTTGTGCCCGGAACCGTTACTGTGTTAACCGGCGCTTGCAAGTTAGCCGGCATTACATTGGTGGTAGCAGCAGGTACTGTTGTAGTAACCGCAGCATTTTGTGCCGATGCTGCTTTCTCTTCGGCAGTGGGCATTATAGTTTTATCAACATAATCTTTATTATTGTCTCCAGCGCATGATGCCAGGGTTACAATAGCAGCAAATGCGGCAGCGGTATATAATTTCAATTTCATATCTTTTTTGTTTTTGTAAATGCAATTTAAGGTATTTGTTAGAATGGCCAAATCAGGGCGGGCTTTTATGCTAAATTGATAATTTTAATTAAGATGTGCTTCGTTTAATTTAAGGCCCGATTTATCAACACAATCCAGGATATTTTCACTAAACTCAGCTTCTTTATAATGCTGATATGTTTTACCCGAACTCAACATTGATTGCCTGATAACTTTTTGTAAGCGGATATTTTGTATTATTTTTTTTAGGGTGATAAATGCTGCAATGATTCCCATGCCGGTTATTAAAATTTTTAAACCGGTTAATACAAAATTTACCGGTGCAGCAAAATAAACCAGCAAAACAATGGTTAATACAAATGCAACCAGTGCCAAAGCATACGTTTTAATGCCTTCAATAATATTGGTTATGGTTTCAAAAAAATATAAAAATGGTTCGCCGGGTATAAATAACCTGGTGCGCCAGTTTTTATGTACGTATTGCAACAGGTAAACCAGCGGCTTATAATTTTCTTTTTTAAGTTTATCCAGCAGTAGTACGGTATGCCCGCTGTTGGCGGTGTTTGGCAGTTGCTGGTCTTTGGTATGTTTGATGATGAAGACAGGCTTTTCGGCATAAGCTGCACATTGTATTTCTGTATCAACATACGATGGATGATAAGGATCGGGTATTACTACCATCACATGCGCCCTGCGTAACATGTTTTGAATTTCGTTGTTTATAACATCGTGGCGCATGGTTGTTGAGTACTTGAAAAAATGTACGGTAAATCCTTTTTGTTGCAGTGCTTCTTTTATTGCAACAGCAATATTGGTTGTATCTGCTTTATCATCAGCATCTGTATTTTTATAAGATATAAAAACTTCGGGCTTGTGCCACTTGCTGCTTATAAAAAAATATACCAGCGCAAAACATTCAAATATCAGCAGGTAAAAAACAGCATATACAACAAATACAATCAGCAGTAGTATAAAAATTGTTCTCATGCTTTTATAATAACTGCCGCCAGCAGCCATTTGCAATTGCTTCATATCAAATGACGAACCTCCAAAATACTTTTCTATGCCATAAGCAATATCCAGATATTCAATACAAAACCAGGTGCATGCGGCTAAAAGTATGCTGATTAATGCAGGCAGAATTACCGGTTGCTTTTGTTGCATGTGTTGGTTTACTGATAAAATTTTAATTAAAGGCTAAAGCAGCCCGGGGTAAAGCTTTTATAGTTTACTCATTATTTTGTAAAAAACCCGATTCTTCTTTTCCAATTTCAGGTGTTACACTTTCTATCGTAATCTTTGTATTTAATAACCCACCCGATACTTCACATTTAAAAAAATAAACTTTTCCGAACTTTACTTTTATTTCAATTTCAGTTTCAGTTTGTTGTTTTTTATCAACCGCAACTCTGAGTTTTCCTTCCTTAAATACATTTATGCTGGCTATGGTGTTTGCTTTCAATTGGTGTACCAGCGAATCGTTTACATAAATGTGGGCTTTTTTTGTTGATGCAACCATTTTTGGAACATAGCTTCTGTAAAAATGCAAAGTAGCATAAGGCAGGCTATCCTGATTTTTAGCAAGCACTGACTTTGCTTTTAAAAGAGGCTTGTGAAAGCCAACACCAGGGTAAGAGAAATTGAGTAAAAATATTGCAATTATTAATACAATTGAAAACCTCATTGGTTATTTTTTACTAGTACAGATAATTGTTGATAAAACAGCAAGCAACCTTTTTACAAAAATAAAAGTAAAATAAATTTTGATGATTTATAATAACAAATCTGTTATACTCCCAACTGCACCGCCTTTTGCATGGCCTGGTATCTCTTATCCCATTTAGCCATATCGCCATTCAATCCGTCATCAATATGCACAGGGTCTTTGGTATTAAATTGTCCGCCCCAGCGCAAATCTTTATCATCAATAATTGATTTTATAAAACGCTTTACAGGCTCAGGTACATTGGGGTATTTGCCCAGCATTACCGAGTTGGCACTCTTTGTTTTATTATCGTAAATCACATTCATATCAATTGCATGGCCTGCCATGTGATTGCTGCGGGTGGCGGGTTTTACAATAGCACCGGCTACATTGGATGATGTGCGGAATGAGCTGGTAACATGTATAAAAACATCGGCCTGCTCTGCAAGTGCATTTATTTTATTAAGTGCTGGCACAAACTCAATATCGGCACGGCATGGGCTGCCTTGAAAACGACTGGCCTCAAACAATACCAACGGCGATTTATTGGCCGGTAAATTATTGACAGCCTGACTGGCCCAACTGCTTCCATAAAATGCATTGATGTCTTTCAGCATCAGATCTATCAGCGAACGGGTTAACAAATCTCCATCCGAATCGGTAATGCCATTCTTTTTTGCATACGCAATGGTTGCTTTGCGTGTGCCACCTCCGTAAACACCATCTGCACCAAATTTTTCAAAATTCAACAGCTCACCAAAGCCCAGTTCATTCAATAATGTTTGCACCGCAGTGATGCTTGTTTTGGTTCCCTTGGAAATAAATTTTTTTGTACGCAGATCTGATTGGCTGATGCTCCACAACAAATACATGGACGGAAGAAAATCGTGACGCTGTAATATCAGCTTTGCAAGTTTTACAGAAACAGATTTGCCATCGGATGCAACTTTGTTTTTTACAGCAAATGCAGCCACAGCATCGGTTGTAGCCTGGCCATAATCACCATCGGCCTGAAATTTATCAAACTGCAGTTCGTTTTTAAAACCCAGTTCAAACAAAACCCGCTGCAGGTCGGTTATCAATACTTTGTTTTTGCTGCCGCGGAACAATACTTTGCTGATATCGCCTGCGCCAAGTGCGGCTTCTAAATGCGTTACTTCTTCCATAATAAGGAGTTTAATAATTGTTTATTATTTACTCATTAAATGTAAAAATAATTATGGATGATTGCAAGCACTTATTTTTTTTGCCTGCTGCATTTATGGCTGCAGTATTTAACTTCGGCCCAAACGGTTGCCCATTTTTTACGCCAGGTAAAAGGGCGGTTGCAGGTAATGCATATTTTTTGGGGTAGATTTTCTTTTTTTATATTTTTCAAAACCGAATGGGTAATAACTATCGCTTACTGATTTTATTCATGCTGATGGTTCTTTGTAAACTGCATTTAAAACGGGTAATGCCGGCATTTCTTTTATGCAGGTGTTTTTGGCTAACGCCACTGTTAACTCTTTTGCGCCACAAATTAAAACTGCTTCTTTTTAAATGTTTACGCATGATGGCAATAACGGCAGCTTCGCTTTTTTCAAATTGAAATGTAATGGCTTCAAAAGGGGTTCTGTCTTCCCAGGCCATTTCAATTATGCGGTTTACATCTGTTTCGGATAATTCATTTTTCATCGCCATAGATTTTATTTGATGGTACTCATGCCACCATCTACATGTACTATTTGCCCTGTTATCCAGCCCGCTTTATCCGACATTAAAAAAGCAGCCATGTTGGCGATGTCTTCTGCCGCACCAATTTTTTTTAAAGGATGCCGGAGTGCATTGGCTTCTCGTTTTTGATCAGTGTTTAAAAGCCCTGCTGCCAGCGGCGTATCAGTTAATGATGGAGCAATGCAATTTACCCGGATGGCTGGTGCAAACTCGGCAGCCAATGCTTTGGTTAACCCCTCAATAGCACCTTTTGATGCTGCCACCTGGCTGTGAAAAGGTAAACCGTTTTGTACAGCAACGGTAGAAAATAAGGTGATGCTTGCATTGCCTGCTTTTTTTAAACGGGGCAACACTGCCTGTATAATTTTTATTGCACCTACAACCTGCAAATTGTAATCAGTTGTAAAATCAGGCGGCTTAATCCGCTCAAACGGCCGCAGGTTTATACTACCTGGGCAGTAAACAACGCCATTTAAAGTTTCGGGTAAAAAATCAAGCGCCAGATTTTCATCCTGCACATTCAGCCGATGATATACAACCTGGTTGTTTTCGGCGTTCACCGGGTGTGTGTTGTAAGTTGCATAAATCTGGTGCCCTTCGGCAGCCAGCAGGTTTACAAGGCTTTGGCCAATACCAGATGAGCCACCAATGATTAAATAGTTTGCCATAATATTTTTATTGCTATTTGTTAAGCAAATAACAAAAGCTGCAAACTAAAGTTCATTATGGGTAATAATTAATACATGAAAAGTACAGATGAGGGTTTTGAAATTAAAAATCCTCACACAACAATATTACGTATGTTTAAGGCTTTGTAGTCTTTGTTTTTATCAAATTGTAGATGGGTTTCTATTTATTGCTGAATTCGATTTTTTACGCAGGCTTATCGTTTTTTGGTAAATAATTTTAAAATATTTTACGTTACTGGCAAAGCACTAAGTGAAACAGAAATGTTTTTTCATAACACGGTTTTAAATTATTTTAAACATGATTATTGCTCCATTACCTGCAGATGAAGAACAACGGTTACAAGATCTCTACAGTTACAATCTTTTAGATAGCAGGCCCGAGGCTGATTATGATGAGCTGGTTGATCTTGCAGGTTATATTTGTGGTTGCCCGATATCTCTTATAACATTAATTGATAAAGACCGGCAATGGTTTAAATCTGAAAGAGGATCAGACGTTTTAGAAACAACCAGAAAAGATTCTTTTTGTTCTCATGCTATTTTGGGCAATGAAATTATGGCTGTAGATGATGCCAGTAAGGATGAACGTTTTTACGATAACCCTTTAGTAACCGGCGAGCCGGGGATACGCTTTTATGCCGGAAGTCCTATCGTATCGGCAGCCGGACACAAACTGGGTACCATCTGTGTAATTGATCATAACCCCAAAACACTTACCAGCCAACAGACAAAAGCACTGGCACAATTATCTAACCAGGTTAGCAGGTTGCTGGAGTTGCGAAAAAAAAATATACATATAAGAGAGCGGGCATTAGAAATAATTTCGATAAAGAACAATGCAATAACCCAGGTAATGCAGCAAAACTGGAACGAAAACAAATCGCTTGCCTATAACCTACACGAAGGGCTTGCCCAGGAAGTAGCCGGCTGTTTAATGGGTTTACAAGCTGCAATAAACAGCAATGCAAATCCGCAACCGCTGCTGCTTGCAGTTAAGTTACAATTAAACGAAAGTTTGAGAAAAATAAAAGAAATGTCGTACAGGATTACGCCACTTACAACCGATTTGCTACCTGTGCAATCATTAATTGAAGAATATATTGAAAAAGTTGCTCCAACTTTTCCTTTTAATATAAGTTTTGATAATATTGGCAAAAAAAATATTAATGACGCTGATAAAACAGCCTTGCTAATTTATGTTATTGAGGCATGGTTAACCCGCTTGTTTTGCAAAAAAGAAATTACACAGATACATATTACGCTGAACATAAATACACATTTTGAACTGACGATAGAAGATGATGCTGCCATGTGTGATTTGAAGGAACTCACCAATCATGTGTATGCATCATTGCTGAAAGAAATGGCCATTGCACAAAACGGCCTTGTAGAAAGTTTTGTAACAAATACGGGTAAAAATTTGGTGAGAATAACTTTACCTTTTACAGGCAATGCTGCATAATGTTTTTGCATTGAAGGCTTTTGTTTAAACTTGAAATAAATAAATGTTTGATGTTTTTATATTTAAAGCAAACAGCGCCGGCAAAAGTAAAATGCTAAGGCCCAATGCAAATAACAACCTTATTTAAATGGAATGATAATATTTGCCGTTGATGCTATGCGTAAATACCAACTAATAATGATAACCTGCATACTCTTAACATTGGCAGGTTGCGCCACTATGAAACCGGCGGCTTTTGCAGACGGACAACCCAAACTTGACCCTGTGGGGTTTTTTGGTGGCCGCACAAAATCTACCGGCGTAATGGAAACACCTGGCGGCAAACCAAGCCGCCGCATTACTACAACAACACAGGGCACTATTAAAGACAGTGTTTTGTATATTGAGCAGAACCTGTATCCCGAAGGAAAACAAAAAAATCACCGGGTGTTTGTGCTGCACCAAATTGATGAACACCATGTAGATGCCACTGCCGATGATATTGCTGGCACTGCACACGGCTTGTTGTACGGCAACCAATTTACGTGGACCTTCAGGCACAAACTTACCAACCGCAAAATCATCAGGCACGTACGTATGACGCAGTACATGTACCTGATGCCCGATGGCAATACACTCATCATCCGCAGCGTGGCACGCAAATTTGGTTTTGTGCTGGCGCAGATTACGGAGCAGTTTGAGAAGTATTAAACAGAATAAGTAATCCCATAAAATTCATACCTTACTCAATTTACTTGTGTACTCATTGGAGCATTAAATATGTGCAATAGAAAAAATTATTCAATCATTCGTTCATCGCTGAAATTTATCAGCCGCATGCGGTAAGCATTCATAGCAGTAATGCCCAGTTTTTTTATAAGCCGGTAATTAACCAGCACTCCAACAGGTGCACCAATAATGGGCACCAGTTGTGCCATTTTAGCCAGGTCAATATAATCCCGGTATTCCTGCTGAAAACTGCGCCAGTCAAATTCATTTATATCCTGTGGCAGGTGTTTACGTTTCTGTTCCCAGTCAATCATTTTACTATAAATATTTTTGCGGTGTTCATCGCTGGAAAAAGCAAGTTCAAAAATGTGCAGTATGTAAACCCTTTCCCGGTAATCATGCACATCAATGCCATACAACACTGCAATATCAAAAAGTAATTTCAGTTTTAAACTTATCAGTATCGGAAAATCGGCCAGGCCAAGCAGTATGCCACCGGCCCCGGTAATGCCGCCTTCAATAGCTGCAGTTTTGCGGTACCAGTCTATTTTTTTTTGAACAGCTTCTTCCCGTTGTTGCAGGGTTGCATTTACCAATGTATCTGCTGTGGTATATTTGGCACCAAATAAAACGCCCCGTATCATTTGTTTAATGGTAGCCGTAATGGCCTGGTGTACTTTTTCCGGTATCCAGGTATTTATTTTTGTCTGTATTTTTTTTGAAAGGATGTTAAGCAGCGATGGCCTGCGCAGCATTTTATTTTGCCAGGCAGTTAAAGCGCTGTTCACTTCTCTTTCATAATCATTCATCATGGTACATGCTTTGTGTAAAGGTATATTACCGGTTGCAGTGTGCAAGGTTTTATAAAGATGATAGGGCAGCCCGATGGATATATTAATTTCTGATAAAGGAACTCCATGAAAAATTACCGTCAATTATTCCTTTTTTCTTTCCTGTTATTTTTGTTTGTAACTGCCATGGCCCGGCATAAAAACGTTTTGACTATGCCGGCTGGAAATTCTTCACAGCAAAGGGTTTTATTCACTCAATCAAATGAAGTGCCCTACACAAAAATTGGAGTAGCATTTTACAATAATGCTTTGCATGCCCTGCATGCCGCCCTTACAAATTAGCGGTAACCTGAAACTGGCAGAGGTTTTTTATATCTATATTTTGGGTGAGTGTTTCTTTGGTAACTACTTTAGTTCTTAAACTATAACTAGATGCTTTTACATATTTATCAAGACTGGCCGAAGTTGGAGTAAGCGAAATAAAATTAGCCGATGATGAAATATTATCCAGAAATGCCAGTTCAATTTCATCATTGGCATTGGTAGATATATAAATGTGTACCGATTGTAAAAAACTGAATGTTTTACCAGCAGGGCTAACAATCTGCAAATCAACCTTTTTTAGTTTAATGTCTTTTACGCGGTTAACATCTGAATTGTTATTTTGAAACTGCTGGGTTGAATTGGTTGTAACCTGTGGCGTTAAAATATCAAAAGGGATATTCAGCGGGCCAGAGGCACTGACTGTAAAATTATTTTCAACATTAATGTTAAAAGTTAACAGCTCCTCAATTTTTTTGCAGGAAACAGCAGAAAACAGGATGGCAATAACGGCAGGTAAAATCAAAAGCTTTTTATTCAGTTGCAGAATTTTCATAATTACGGGTGCTGTTTTTTAAAGTAAATCAGATAGCAAGGGTAATTTTCCTTGAATCTGTGGAACAAAAACATAAATCGTGCCACAAGTTTTAGTTGTGGGTTGGGGGTAGTGATAACCTGTATAGTTATTTTAGGACGAGTCAAATTGCCTTGTTCATGTATGGCTAAAGCATGGCTAAAGCATGGCTGCCGTATGGATGAAGCATAGTTAGAGTATGGAGAGAGTATGAAGTGTCCTGCCAATGTCTTTTACATAATTGCAAGGCGCATATGATTTCAGAAACTTTACGTTTGAATTAAATGGAAGTGAACACCTGGCCAAAATACTTTCGTGAGATTGAAAATTTAGAAAGCTGCGGCATCAATAGCCATATCTTTTATAACCCAGGCAGCTTTAAGTTGTTTTTCAACCGCAGATAAACCAGCCGCATTTTTTAATTGCTGATAGCAGGTTTTAAGGCCCGTTAGCGACCAGCCGTTATTTGGATTTATTTGAAGCTCTTTCTTGAAGATTTCTATAGCCTGCCTGTAATTGCCTGCTTTAACCAATGCAGCTCCCAGGTATTGCCTTGCAGGCAGCAACCAGTCACGGGGTTCATTGTAAATAAGTTTGTCTTCATGTTTTACAGCCTGTTTAAATAATGTGATGGCTTTGCTAATGTCTCGTTTGTTTAAGGCAATGGTGCCGGCTAAAATGTTTTCACCCACCAGGGCCGCATCATACACCGCATTAAAAGGTGTAAAAGGTTCTTTTAAAGAAGGCTGTGTCATTTTATTTTGCATGATGCCCAGTTCTTTTTCTGCCTCCACTATTTTGTTGGTATTGGCAAATGCCATACCCCTTGCAAAATGCTGCAGCACCGGTGTAAAGCTGAGTGTATCTGCCACCGGATCACTTAATATAGCATTCCATTTTCCAAACCGCAACCAGGTAAAAATATCTGTACGGTGCAGGTATTGCACATAATTACCAAGGGCGCCGGGTATCTGCAGGTAAAAGGCAGGTATTTGCTCCATTAGTTCTTTTGATGCTGCAGCGGCCATGCCATAGTTGCCCGCCATTTGAGCACAATTTATTTTCATGTGCAAATTGTGCAGGGCATACAATGCAATATTTTCTTCTGTTGCCGCAAAATAATTAAGATACTTATTATAACCTGCCAGGCCCTGGTTGTTCACTGTTATTCCTTTATCATAAAAACCGGTGCGTATATAAATGTGCGATGGCATGTGGGTAAGGTGCGATACATCGGGCATGGCATTGGATAAAAATGTTGCACTTGCCAAAGCATCTCCGGGTTTGGCAGAGGCTTCCACAGCATGAATATAATAATGATTGGCGCCCGGTTGTTTGGCATTTAATTTCAGGGCATGTTTTAAAACGGATACAATTTCAGCTGTCCAGGGTTTTGCTTTAAAATCATGATTGTACAAATCCCAGGGATGCATCAGCATGAGTGCATCGGCGTACAATGTGCAAACATTTTCATCATTGGGGTAAGCCGTATAAACCGCTTTCATAGCATCACGGTATAAAGTATTTAATTTGTTTTGGTCGGCAGCACTATCGGCCACATAACGGATAGCAATAGCCTCAATCAGTGCTTTTTCAACCGGGCTTGCATTTGCTTTTAAAGCGTTGGCTTTTGCGGCCGAAGGAAATGCCTCTGATGGCCGCTGGTAGCCATAATCATTAATGTTGGGGCCGTAGGCAAGTGCTTTACCCCACCAGGCCATGGCGCAGTTGGCATCAAACCTGGTGGCCTTATCAAATGATGCCCTTGCTTCTATAATGTGAAAAGCATAATACATGTTTATGCCTTGGTTAAAATAAATACGGGCACTGTCGGATGTGGTGCTGATGCGCCAGTTATAATTGCCCCAACCGCTCAGCAGCGGAATATCATCTGCCGCCGTAGGCGTGTATAATGGCGAGCAGCGGATGCTGAATTTTTTCTTTGAAGTAAGTTTTTGTGCAAAGGCAGTTTTGTCCGGCGGCTGCATGGCCGTGCGAAATGCGACTATGATACTAAAAGCAACAAGGGTTAAAATAACTAAGTGGCGAAGTTTCATACCTGCAATTTTTTACTAAGAAGGCAAAGTAAAAATATATAAATGGTTTTGTACGTGCAAGGGATATTGTGGTATTTGTTTGCTTTTTATCATATTATGCGCCAAAACATACTTGCACCAGATTGAAAAAACATACATGTCAAAGGGCGCCAGATGGTATTGGAGTTTATATATTTTATGTTATTTTTACATTTATTAACATTTGTGGAAAAGTTGCTGGAAGCTATTAAAGGTTAATTTAAGTAGTTTTAATTCCGTACCTAACCTATTTTATTATGCCAAACACATCTGTAACTAAAAAAACCGCTCTTGCTACTGAGGGTAATATTGCTGCTAAAGCAGTAGTTGAGAGGTTTTATAGCAGATTAGATCGGAAAGTGAAAGGAAACGTATCATTTTCAGCAGTAAAGAAACGGGGTTCAAAAGGCTTGCAAACAAAAAGAAGCAATTGGGTTATAACAAGAAAAATTTTGGGCCTTACTTCCGAAAACGTTCCTACTCGTGTAAGATTTATAAATCTTAAACGATCTGCCATTTTAAATACTCCCCAACAAACTGCTTCAGCTGTGGTTAAAATAATTGATGAAAAAAATCCATTCGCAACAAAGGAAGGCTCGCCTAAATTTGGAAAAGAAATGGAGTTTTTCGAATGGGCTGAAAAAAACTGGAATATACATTTAGAAACACTAAGTTCTGAAGAAAGAGCAAAACATATTGAAGCAGCAGTATCGCTTAGTGAAAAAATGAACGCTTAAACTTCTTCAAGATGAACAAACAGCCTTGTGGGTGTTGGGTTGATATGAGTTACTTTAAACCGGCTTAGCTTATTTAATATTACTTCTTCCTCATAAGGATATATTGAAAGGTCCATGATCAGTTTTCCATCTTTTGATTTTATAATTTTCATTGCGTTTTTTTCCTTGTCATAAAATGCTTTTGCTGCATTTTTTGATGTAGAAGTAAAATAAGAATGTAATACCGTATTCTCGTTTTCCAACGCTTCAGTAAACTCCTGTATCTCAACATCACTCATGTAACAACCCCTAAAAACCGGGTTGCCACCGTTATAAGCCGGTGCTATTTTTTTAATGGCTATCGACAACGAAGTACTGATTTCATTGAGTGCTGTTTCATGATCATCTTCAAATTTTACTCCCCGTAAAAGAGCATTCAAATTACGAAATTGTTTATCAGTGTAGGCGTTAATTACTGCTTTATCCTCATCTGATAAATACAAAAAAATGGTACTGTATTTCGGGTTAGTTTTCATTTCCTCCAACCTGCTCTCAATAGAACTTTGCATACGTAGTTTAGTAATTTCTCCTTTAATGTAAAAATAAAGATAGTAAATTTATTTTTATTATGTTTTGATGTGTTTACTGTTTTAAAATATGATTACTTGAGCCAGCAAGAATATTTCGTTTTTTAAATCCGGTTGCCCCTTCGATACTTCGGCTTCGCTCAGTACGCTCAGGACCGGTGGAATTGAAGAGACACAACCTGCCACGATCCTTATCGGGAAGTGATCCCAGAAACTTTACGCTTGAATTTAATGATTGTATTGGGAATCCCGATAGCTATCGGGACGCCAAACATACCTGCGCCAGATGGGATGGCACTTATTTTTTTTCCATTTCCTTTTTTACCCAATTCTCCAGTTCGCCTTTATCTTCCAGCTCAATCAGCTTTTGCATTTCCTTATCTTTTTTTAGAGACAGTGCTTTATATACTTTGATGGTGCTTTTAATGCCTGCAAGTGACCCTTTAATATTGTCTTTAGAATACTCATTCTGGAGGGCATACCTAGTCCACCCGCCCATGAAGATGATCATGAGGTCGGGATTTTTTTTAGTGAAGGTTAATACATTTGCATTTATCTCCAGGGTTACGGTAGGCGAATTAGTAAGCCAGGCAACCAGTAAGGCCTTTTGTTGCAGGCGCTTTTTTTCTTCCTGATCAAAAGGTGTGTTTTCCAGCCAGTCAATGGTAGCCAGCACCTGTTTTTCGCTGGCAATAAATTGCTCTTTGGTTTCGGGCAATTCTGTTAATAATTGCTGGGCAAAGCTTTGTTGTGCAATGGTTACACAAACAATAAATAACAGGAAGGTAATAATTCTTTTAAGCATAGTTTACGTTTTAGTACAGTAAATATAGAAAAATTTTGTTTGTTAACCCCGCTTGTACCTTTCCCGATAATGATAGGAAAACCGGTTGATTAAAACCGGTATTAAATGATTCCAGGAAGTTTACGTTTGGGTTTGGTGATTGTGTTGGGAACAATTGCCAGATGGTAGTATTTGATTTTTAGTTGTATAAAATTCATAGGTTACGCTCTTGAGATTATTATATTGCCTGCTGTGCTAATGCCGCTGTGCCTCTGGCCAACAGCCGAAGCGTTAACCAGCTTAATTTTTGTAAAAAGTTATTATTGTAAATTATAGCTTGCATGCTGATGCAACTTAGGTTTTGGCTATACTGCTTTTTACCTGCAGTTTACAGTTGCCACGCTTCGGCTGTTGGCGAGGACGCACAACAACGGCATCCGTTTTAGGACTACAGCTTAGAAACTTTAGTAGTAACGCCAACAGGGGCTGAAGGTAAACATATTTTAGATCAATTATCACCAATATCACTTCTTAAAGATGCCTGGTAGCCTGGTTTAAGGTCTTCATATATTTTGATAGCATCAGCGTTGCCTTCTTCTGCAAGTTTTTTTATATGCATATAATAGGCATAAGCTTGTCGGCGGGTGCTTTCTCCAAGTACAAGCCGAATATCGCTTATGTTTTCAGCAGTTTCTTTTGCCATCTTCTTTATGCGTTCCAGTAAAGCAGCCTCTTCCTCTGTAAGGGAAGGTTTGGCTTTTAATTTTAAAGCAGTTTTTGTTATAGTTTCCATTTGCTCCATAAGTTTGGCCATATCTTCTTTTGTTAAGCTACGGGCTTTTTTCAGATGTTCCTGAAAACGTTCTTCATCTTTACGGGTTTCTTCGTCATTGTAAAGCATAACAATAATTTAGGTTATAAAAATAATAATTTATTGCTTTGATTAAAAATATATAAAACGTTGACGAAGATTATCTGCCCTTTTTAAATCCGGTTGCCCCTTCGATACTTCGGCTTCGCTCAGTACGCTCAGGACCGGTGGAATTGAAGAGACACCACCTGCCCCGATCCTTATCGGGAAGTGATCCCAGAAACTTTACGCTTGAATTTAATGATTGTATTAGGAATCCCGATAGCTATCGGGACGCCAAAACAAACTTGCGCCAGATGTTTTTTTTAAAAGGTTACATTACTTTTCAATTTTATTTCTTTATAAAAACAGGTGCAGTTTGTAACCTGGTGGAAAAACCGCTTAAAAAGTACCTGGAAGCAATATTAATAGTTATTTTTTCATATTAATATAATAGCTTTAATATCTCACCATTTTACAATTTATCATTATGTCAACACCTCAAAACGAATCATGGCTTATTTTATTCTCGGTAATGCCGGGTCAGTATCAACGTAGCCTCGTACTATTCCGGCAATTTATAGAAAAAGGTCTTGGGGATGAAGTATCAATAACAGACGATGCTTATCTTCCTAATAACCAGGGCTTTTGTTTCTTTTTTATTGTTACTGCTACAGATCAATCGGTTATAGAAACTGCCTTAAGCCCGGCAGCAGGCATTTACGAGATGACTATTATAAAATTAGATGCCGTTAGTTTTGATGAAAGTGCCGGGGCTGCTAATTATTGTATTTATGGCTGGGATGATTTACCTGACAGCACCATGATTACCAGGAACGCTGAAGCAATAAAGGCCGCTGTGAGCGTACGCACCAGCATTAAACTTCCCGAAGGAAATAATTTTTCTTATCTATACCTTGTACATGCTTCTTCCGGTAATGATGCTTTACAGTTTGGGCATTATATGCATGCCGGTACTTTTTTAATAAGTACCGATGCCATTGCAGCTGCTCCCTATTATGAGAAAAAATTCGGCTCCGCCTCTGATACAAATGACGGCGCAATTACGCCTTTGCCGGCAGCAGCCATTGCCGCAGACCCCAATGATGATTTTACAATAATAAACGGAGGATCGAATGCAATGTATTGTTTTACTTCGGCGGTGCCGGATCCTGACAGCAATAACTTTATTTACACATTTTTTTTCTTGAAGCGGCAGGTTATTAACCCGGGCCAGTCTATTGTAGCAAACCGCAAAGCGTTTATCTGGAACCAGCTGAGCGGCCCGCTTTATTATTTTTTAAATTACTGGACTTATTCTGCCGGTAGCGGACAAACAACTAGTCATTCTGATGAATATACACTTGAATCGACTTATACACACCCGATATTAGCTACGCCTGATATGGTTGGCTGTAATGGTGCCGTGCTGAGTTTTAATAATGCGGGGCAACCAGGCTTCCAGGTAATTAACCAGCTGTATCAGTGGTTACATGATATATTGCTGAACAATACCTGCGACCTGGCCTGGCCGGAAGACAGTTATGCCGGCGACGAACTGGCTGCCTATAACTATATACTGGGGCAAATAAAAATACTGCTTGCGCTTACAGAAATAGTACCACCAAAGTCGGGCAATATATCTGCTGATACAATAAACCTGATCAATTACCCGGCTGGTGCAACGTACCCCCAGGCTACTTTCACGTCGGTAAAGGTTCATCTTTTTGCTGAGTGTACCTACTTTAGTAAAAGTAAAGATTGGTTCGCCGTAAATGGTATCATAAGCGCCATCAATACACAAATTGCAGTTGTTAGTGCCGATGATCTGATTGCTGCTGCAAATCTGATGGGCATACCACCCAAAACAACCGAGGTATCTGTAATACTGGATACAGTTATTTCGGCCATATCAAGCATTGTATCTGCCATACCGGGCGCAGGTTCGGCCATAGCTGCTGCTATTAATATCGGCTGGTCTGTTGCAAAACTTTCTATGCAACCCGGGCAAAGCAGTCAACCGATCCAGGCAGCGGTTGCAGACATGGCAGATATACTTATTGAACGCCTTCAGTATGTTGTAAATGCAACAGCTACCCAATACAGTATCATTAATAATAACTGGGGCAAGCTAAAAGAATTTGGTACCCTGGTTATTGAAGGAAAAATTACCGCTACTATGTTTGGGATGCAAACACCAACCGCAAGCAAAGCAGCCGTTGAGGCAGTTGTGGCACCACCGCCACCGCAAGGCTATGTTATAGCTTCAGCCAAGGCCTGGTCGGTTATTATTTATAAAGCTCTTTTTGCCACACAGCATACGCCAACTGCCAGCATTGCACTAACAACCAACATGCCGGTAAACCCATGGAATCCCGATGCCGGTAATTATAACTTTGTTTACGCTTTAAATGCCTATTACTACGACAGCAAAAACAATCAAACCAATGGCTATGCCGCTTTTAATTGCTCAACAGATGCAGCTACCCAGGTAATGCAGAAACTTTTTGGCACAACAGATCCGATGGCTCTTAATGTTGATCCCGTTGAATTTTTTATGGGCTTTAATGGATGGCCCAATGTAGTTGCCGGATACGGCAATTATGACCGGCCAAACAGCCCGATCATTCAGATCGGTTATTGAGAGCGGGAAAAGTTATTTGGGTTATATCATGTGGTTGATTGGGTTTTGGCAGTATCAGGTGGCAGAAATACGCCACCGCATTTTTCCCGGCTGCATAGCTGCGGCAGTAAATAGAATGCTGATTGGCAACTCAACGTCCTTGCCTGCACACAAGGAGCTATGAGAAAGAGACGTTGCCGGGAAAGAAAGTTGGTCATAACAATGGTCATACTTGTATTGCAGCACCAGTACTGCAGCAAACTTTTGGCCACTAAGAGATATTTTGTCTTTAGACCTTGCAACCGGTAGAACTGAAGAGACAAGACTTGTCCCGACTACTGTCGAGAAGTGATCCCACAAACTTTACGTTTGGTTTTAATGATTGTGTTGGGAACACTTGCCAAAACATACTTGCCCAAAACAAACTTGCGCCAGATGGGATTATTAAATTGAATGCTATCCGAACGCCGCTGTTGTGCCTCTGGCCAACAGCCGAAGCGTTAACCATCTTAATTTTTGCAAAAAGTTATTATTGTAAATCATCGCTTTCATGCTGATGCAACTTAGGTTTTGGCTGTACTGCTTTTTCCCTGCAGTTTACAGTTGCCACACTTCGGCTGTTGGCGAGGACGCACAACAGCGGCATCCGTGAGGGCTACAGCTTAGAAACTTTAGCAGTAACGCCAACAAGGGCGGAACATACTTGCGCCAGATGGGGGAATTGCTGGCGCCAAAAAATAAACCCTTTTATGTTTTCTGGTTACAAAGGGCGGTTACAAAAAATTCAGTCAATTTTATTTTTAATTTTTTTGTAACCTTTTTCAAAAAAGCGATTTTGTAACCGTTACATTTTTGTTTTTTTCAAAAAGTTACAATTTCATTTCATTATTTTTTTTGCGGAAAAAATGCAACCATGTATTGGTTGGTTGTAAAAGGTAGAAAGGCGTTCGTTTGCTGATCCCGGTTGCAAACCGGTAGAATTGAAGAGGCATCAAGTGATCCCACTAAGTTTACGCTTGTGTTTAATGATTGGGTTGGGAATCCCGATAGCTATCGGGACGCCAAAACAAACTTGCGCCCGATGGAAAGCCTGCAACGGCAAGGAAAACTTGCGGTTGCAAAAAAGATAACTAATTACCTGAGGGCAAGTAAAGCCTCAATTGTATTTAATGCAGCATCGGTCAATTCCAACAGCCTGCTTTCGCCGTAATAGCCCAAACTGCTGTCTCGGTCTCTTTCCACTGGTTCGTAAAAATTCAGATCGCCTGCAAGATCCTGCAGAAAATAAAGTTCTTCAGTTTGAAGTTCAGGCGCATCCCATATTATATGCTGCAATTCACCAATGGTCTTCAAACGATCTGATGCGTAAGTTCGCCTTATTTTATTCAGCATGGTTACCAGCTCTTTTAGTTGCAGCATTAAAGGGTTTTGTTTGTCATTCATGTTACGTGTTGTTTATAAGATCATCGCCAACCATTATCCTTTGCGTTCAGGGGAATTGGCCTTGTGAGAGCCGGAACACCTGCAGCGGCAAAAGGAACTTTGTAAACTAAGCAGTGAGCCATAGTCCAAATAATATAATGAAAGTTATAAAAAAGAGGACATAAATCCTTCACTGGCGCAAGTGTTCCCGTTGATAATGCTTGTTATTTACCGAAATGATAATGGGATCACTTGGGTCGTTTCAATTCCGCCGGATTGTATCCGGATTCAGGAACTCAAATGTTCAATAGCCAGCAACCCATGTTCATTAGTATAATAATCTATGGCACTGCTGTATTTATAATGCCAGGGTTCCCAAACTAATCCGCTTCTTACAGGGTTTTCGTGCAGGTAATCAAGCCGCTCTTTTAATTTAGCGGCTGTGTTTAATTCTATCGGATGATAGTCTTGTTTCCAGAATTGGAACTCAGTATTGTTACTATTGCTTTTACGGGCATAACTGAAAAGATTAAGCATCCACTCTTTCCTGCTTTCGGTTGGGTTTTCCATTATTGCTTTGATAATTTGTTTGCTGGTGTATTTTTTTAGATCTCTTACAATGTCTTCAATTTTATTTGTGTTG
>JAYURR010000223.1:0-24388 GCA_043756605.1 Chitinophagaceae bacterium | reverse complement strand
CAGAAATAACAGGTTTTGAGTGGAATAAAGTACGCAGTTATATTCAAAACGGAAAACGTAATTTGAAAAATTGTATGGATGAAAAGAGTGTAGAAGTTTAGGGGTTAGGAAAAGGTTGAGGTTGAGGATAAGGTTGAGGTTGAGGTTGAGGTTGAGGTTGAGGTTAAGGTTGAGGCTGAGGTTGAGGTTAAGGTTGAGGTTGAGGTTAAGGTTGAGGTTGAGGGGTTTAGATAAAAATTTATTTGTTTAAGAATTAATGAGCGATAAAGAAAAAAATATTATTTACACAGCAAACGATATTGAGCAATACCTGGCGGGCAATATGAGTGCCCAACAAATGCATGCTATTGAAAAAGCTGCGCTGGATGATCCGTTTTTAGCAGAAGCCATGGAAGGTTACGAAGCTGTTAAAGACAAAGAATGGAATAACCAATTGGTTGCATTGCGTGAAGAAATAAGCCGCAAAGGTTCGGTGGCAAAAGTAATTCCACTGCACAAAAGCAAAAACAACTGGTGGAAAGCCGCAGCAGCAGTGCTTATCATTGGCAGTGGCGCCACACTAACTTTTATATTTAATAATGATAGAGAAGCAAAAAACGGTAAATCTGAAATTGCACAGGTAACTCCGGTTTTTAAAGACAGTGTTATACAGATTGAAATTCCTTCAACAGCTTCTGTTACAGAATCTCTCAATCCAAATGCGTCTGTAACTAAAGAAGAAAAAAAAGCTATCCCCGGAACAGTTGCAAAGGTTGAAAATCTGAACCGTAAGGATGCTGCAGAAATTATTTTAGAACCTGGTGCGCCGGTATTAAAACCTGCAGCAACCGCCACACAGGAAATAAAAATTGATAATAATGCAGTTGCAGCCGCACCCGGTGCAAGAGAGGATGCTAATGTTGCCAAAGATATAAATGCTGAAAAAAATAAATCGGCCGCAAAACAAAACGAGGATGCTGAAGCTTTGATTACCCGTCAAAAAAGTGTTGCACAGGCAACAGCTAAAAAAGAAGCTGTACTTAATAATTTTTTTACAGCACAGGTTGTGGGTGCAGATAATTCGCCGTTGCCTTTTACCAATATCTCGATAAAAAAAGAAAATTTTGGTACCTATGCCGATGCAAAAGGCATGGTTCGCCTGGTTTCTACCGATAGTATTTTAAATATAGAAGTAAAGTCGGTTGGATACCAGCCAAAAGTATTTACACTGCGTAATAACCAAGTGCCGGCAAAAATTGTTTTGCAGGAAGAAGAAATTGCTATGAAAGATAAAAAAGTTATAGGCAAAACTGATGTGAGCCGTAATTTTAAAACCCGCAGGGCCACACTTTTAAAAGATTCGGTTGTTAATGTTGAGCCTGCAGATGGCTGGGATAATTACAATACCTATGTTGCCAACAATCTTGATATACCAGAATCGGCTTTAAAAAATGACCGCCATGGTGAGGTGGAAATAACTTTTGATGTGAAGGCAAACGGAACCATCTCCAACATACGGGTAAACAAATCGCTGGGTGCCGAGTATGATGAGGCTGCCAAACGCCTGATACAAGAAGGCCCGCAATGGAAAGTTAAAAAAGGCAAAAAAACTTCTGCCAGTATTAAGGTGCAGTTTTAAGTAATATATTCCCACTAAGCTTCCCTCTCTTCATCTATATTTTCAGTAACTTTCATAAAAAAATTTATGAAAAAGTTACTCTTATCATCCATTGCAATAACCTGCTTTGCAATACTAAACATCGCTCAGGTAAAAATGCCTGCACCCTCGCCTACACAAACTGTTAAACAGGATTTTGGTATTGGCAGCATCGAATTAATTTATTCAAGGCCATCAGCAAAAGGCCGCAAAGTTTTTGGCGACCTGGTGCCATTTAATAAATTATGGCGCACTGGCGCCAATGCCGCAACCAGACTAAGTTTCAGCGAGCCAGTAGAAATGGGTGGCAAAAAAATTGATACCGGCACTTATGTATTATATACCATCCCCGGTGTTGACAACTGGGAAATAATTTTAAACAAAGGATTAGAAAACTGGGGCATTGATGGCTATAAAGAAACGCAGGATATTGTACGTTTTAAAGTAGAGCCCATGAAAATGAAAAAGAAACTAGAAACTTTTACGATTGAGTTTTCAGATGTAAAACCAGAAACCTGTTCCTTGGATATTAAGTGGGAAAAAACTTCGGTGTCAATACCGGTGATGGCCAATTTTAAAGATAAAGTAAGGATGCAGATGGATGCTGCAATGAAGACCGATAAGAAACCTTACTGGCAGGCTGCGCAGTTTTACAATGAGTATGATAAAAATTTGCCGCTGGCATTAGATAATGTAACCAAAGCAATTGAGGGCAATAAAGAAGCATTCTGGATGTGGATTTACAAAGCCAAAATACAAAAAGAAATGGGCGATATGGCTGGTGCAATGGAGAGTTCAAAAAAATCGATGGAACTGGCTGCTGCTGCAAAAAATGATGATTATGTAAAAATGAATAAAGACCTGCAAAAAACTTTGAAGTAATTTTCAGGGTGAGTCACCCCTTCAAGGGTGGCTCACCCCGTAATGTTAGGACTCAATGCACAAAAAACAGTGAGCTTGCATTCAAAGATTACTCACTCTGAATTTTACAATTTAAAACAAAAAGCGATGAGCCACCCTTGAAGGGGTAACTCACCGCTTTTGTTTTGAAACTAATTGAAACAAAGTAGCCAGGCCAACTACCAAAATAGCACCAATAGCATTCAACCACAAAAACGAAACAATTTTTTGCTGGTAAATAAGTATCACCAATAATTCAGAAACAATGGCAGCATAAAAAACAGCATGCCCTTTTATAAAATTAATTCCCAACGCCACTAAAAATATTCCCAGTATAACTCCATAAAACAAAGACCCTAAAATATTTACTGCTTCTATTAGACTGTTGCCAATGTTTTGTGCAAACATGGCAATGATGATGCAGAATATTCCCCAACCAAAAGTGTACCATTGCGAAATATGATACACCCTTATTTCCGTTTCTTTTTTTACAAAGAATTTTTTGTGAAAGTCAACAACCGAAACTGCCGCCAGTGAGTTTAATGCTGCTGCAATGCTACCCCACGAAGCCAGAAAAATAACAGCGATGATGAGGCCAATTAATCCTACGGGTAAATAATCCATTACAAAACGCAGAAAAATATAGTTGTTGTCGTTGGTATCCTGTCCGGGCAAAGCTTGCTGTAAAACTTTTTTATAACTCGCTCTTAAAGCAACAGACTCATTAATATTGGCAGTTGTAAGTGCAGCATCGTAGCGGGTTTCCAGGGCAATTAATGAATCTTTAAAGGGCGTTTGTTTGGCAACAATAACTTTTGCCTGATCAAAATAAATAGGTGCTTTATTAAACTGGTAAAACGAAAATATCAAAATACCCAGCAACAAAATAAAAAACTGCATGGGTACTTTTACCAAACCATTCATCAGCAAACCAACCCTGCTTTCTTTTACATCTTTGGCGGTAAGGTAACGCCCAACCTGGCTGTGATCGGTTCCAAAATAACTGAGCGACAGAAAAAATCCGCCTATCAATCCGCTCCAGATATTGTATTTATCCTGCCAATCAAAACCTTTATCGGTAAAACCAGTTGTAATAATATTCATCTTACCCAACTCCCCGCTCTTATGTAAAGCTTCTGTAAAGCCAATCGCATCGGGTAATAATTTAACGGCAAGATATCCAACAATAAAAAGTGTAACAAACACAATAATCATCTGCAGCTTTTGTGTATGCGCCACGGCCTTGGCACCGCCACTCATGGTATAAATGATAAGCAAACCGCCCATCACCAGGTTGGTGTAATAAATATTCCAGCCCATTAACGAACTTAAAACAATAGATGGCGCAAAAATGCTGATGCCTGTGCTCAACCCTCTTGCTAATAAAAATAAAAATGAAGTGAGAGTACGTGTTTTAATATCAAAACGGTTTTCTAAAAATTCATACGCTGTATAAACTTTTAGTCTGTTAAACACAGGCACAAAAAAAATGCTGATAACAATCATCGCCAGCGGCAAACCAAAATAATATTGCACAAAGCGCATTCCATCGCTGTAAGCCTGGCCCGGACCGGTTAAAAAGGTGATGGCACTTGCCTGCGTACCCATAATGCTCAGCAAAACCAGGTACCATGGCAGACTGCGGTTGCTTAAAAAATATCCATCTAAATTTTTTGAAGTACGGCTTTTATAAATACCGTAAAAGATAATGCCCGAAAGCGTAACAACTAATATGATCCAATCTAAACCGCTCATACCCCAAATCCGCCGCGGCGGAGCTTTTTGCAGTTTTTAAATGTAAGAGCCTTATATTTTTTCATACCAAACAGACTATTTGAATTTAACCGTGATTAGATAAAAAATAATTATCTGTACAATAAGAAATAGAAACACAACTATGTACCACTTATTCCAATATGATTTTTCGTTTTGCATTGTTATGAGCCAGGCTTTAGTAATTGTATTTAGCTTCATTGGCAAGGAAACTTAGTTATTATTTCTTTTTTGTAAAAAGAAATAATAACCACTCTTGTGCGTTATCGCACTATTGAACATTAATTGTATTGTGCCAAAACCATCGTCCCTACCGGACTTTAAGCAATCTATCTTTTCTTTTTTCTACCAATCTATCGCTCCTACGGTGCTGAGTTAAAGGTGTAAAAAACCAATCTTCACTTCAATAATTCCCCCTCAACCTGAGCGTAGCCGAAGGGCATCGGGCGGAGGGTGTTTTACTTCGCTCTGGTATTCGCAATTAAATTTGCAAATAACCGATACGCACCCGGCACACCAGCAGGTAATTCTCTAAAGAAAACCAATCCGGTATAAACAAATCTTCCTTTACCGTAATTGGCGATGATGAGGCTGCCATCTTGTTCTTTTTCACCGGGGTCTTTCATGCTCAAAATTGCTTTGTATGCAGTATCTATTTTTTCTGCATGATAAATACTACGCTCCTGTATCCAGCCATCAAAATCTTTCTCGGTTATTTTATTGGGATAATTTAATGCCGGATGGTTGGGCAATAAAAAATTAACCTTTGCTTCTTCATCTGTAATTCTGTTGCGGCTGATATTAAAAGAATAAGGCGCTATTTTTGCCTTCACCGGACCAATCTGGTTGCTGGTATTATATTGCACCAGCAACACGCCACCATCTTTTACATACAGCATCAGTTCATCATACACATTGTTCATCCATTCGTTGGTATTGTATGCACGTACGCCGGTTACAATGGCATCAAACTGTTTTAAGTTATCCGATTTAATATCATTCTCTTTTAAAGTAACAACCTTGTAACCCATTGCTGTTAAGGCTTCCGGCACTTTATCGCCGGCACCGGGAATATAGCCGACTATTTGGCCTTCAATTTTTAAATCGAAATTCTGATAATTGAATTTTGAAAGTTTAGTGTAAACTATGGATGGAATATGATCATAATTAATCGTTCGAAGCTTTACATATTCTTGATTATTTTCCCTAGAAACAGGAGTGCCATTTATACCACGGTTATTTACTAAAATAACCTGGTTTTTTTGCAGAAGGGTATCTTGAATTAATGGTTCTAAAGAAATACCAGCCATTGTTGAAACTGGCGCTGTGAAAAGATTTTTATCTTTAAATGACTTTACTTCCCAGTCATTATTTGGCTGGTTTATTGAAACTTCAGGAATTGAAGTAATGGAAAATGGCGGCACAATATTCACAGGGTGGTAAATCTCCCCCTTCACCGGATCGGTAAATTTATACCGCACCGGTTTTGTAAATTTAAATTCCTTTCCTTCAATCAGCATGCTAAATATAACGCTCAAAGGATCGCTTTCGCCTTTACCAATCTGCTGCTGATCGGTAACATTAAAACTTCCTTTCTCCATGGGGCTTTGCAGCCAGTAAGGTTGCGTAAGTTTTGCATTGGGGCGAATGAAAGTAGTATATGTCTGCAGCGCATTTGTGTTTTTTGTAAGCTGATTAAAAATAACATAGTCATCATTTAAATGAGCATCCGCACTTAAAATGTTTGCACCGGTGCGGTTATTAACCACTAGGTTTATTTTAAGGCTATCGCCCTGCACTGCATACTGGGTGGTAGTTGTGGCATCCATAAATAAACCACTGCAGTTTTGTATCAGTTCTTTTACCTCCTCCATTTTTTTATTTCGCCAGTAATCAACCGGTAAACTTTCTATCTTTTTATATAGATCAACCAATGCAGCTACAGATTTTTCAGGATGAGAAACCTCAAATTTTGCAATTAACTTGTTTACACTTTTTGTAACTGTTGCTTCATTTACTCTGCTCCAGTTTACATCAACCTCATCAAACAAATCATTTACCGGTGCGGTGCCTTTTATGGTTTTTAAATATTCTGTTATGCTGCCTCTTTGTGCCGGTACACCAAAGCCCTGGCTCTTATGCTGACTGCGGCTTGCGGCTGCAATTTCGCCATAGCTTTTGCCGAGTATCGCATTGTAGTCTCCACTTTCAAGTTTAAACTGATCTTCCCTGGTTGTATTGTTACCGGCAAAACTAAAAGTGTTCCAAAGCAAACGCTTTGCCTGCCAAACCGAAACATATTTTAGCTGCTCAGGAAACTTTGTTGAGTCTGCAGCAGCATCAAAAGCCTCGCCAGCCAGTATTGCAGAGGCTGTGTGATGGCCATGGCCTCCCTCACCTGTTGTGGGGAATCGGGTAATAATAACATCGGGCCTGAATTTGCGTATCACCCAAACCACATCGCTTAAAATTTTATCGTGGCCCCAAAACTTCATGGTTTCGTCGGGGCTTTTGCTGTAACCAAAATCAAAGGCACGGGTAAAAAACTGCTCGGCACCATCAATACGGCGGGCCGCCAGCAATTCCTGAGTGCGTATCAACCCAAGGTCAACGCCTTGTTCATCGCCAATTAAATTTTGTCCGCCATCGCCACGGGTTAAACTTAAATAACCGGTGCGGTATAATTTTTCATTGGCTAAGTAACCCAAAAGCCTTGTGTTTTCATCATCCGGGTGAGCCGCTACATACAATACAGAACCGAGTACATTAAGTTTTTTTAGCTGCAATAATATTTCGGAAGAAGTGTATGTTTTTGGAGTTTGGGCTTTTGCTTCGCAAAATAAAACCACGAAAAATAAGAAGAGAATTTGCTTACGCAAATTGGGTTTGCCACAGAGGCACTGAAGCACAGAATTAATTTGCTTACGCAAATTTGGGTTTGCCACAGAGGCACAGAAGCACAGAAACTTGTTTTTCATAATTTAAAATACTACTCTTTTAATTTGAAATTTGGAAGCTGCAAAGTTTAATACCAACCCTAGTTTGCAGCCCGATACTTTTAAATAATTAATTCCCTGTGCCAGATCTTCATCTGCTATACCGCCATGCTTTGCTTTTATTTCAACAATCACTTTATCAAACACAACAAAATCGGCATAAAATTTATGCTTTAAAATTATTTCTTTGTAAGGCACCTGGTATTCATATTCTCTTCTAAAAAGATAATCATTTAAATTCAACTCATGCTCCAGCGCATCTTTATAAACAATCTCCAAAAAGCCAGGCCCTAAAATCTTGTGCACTTCAATAGCAAGACCAATTATTTTTTCTGTCTCGTCCTGCAAAGGATAGTCTGTTTGATTATGATGGTATATCATCATTAATAAACTTTAATTCTTCTTTTCTGTGCTTCCGTGCCTCTGTGGCAAGCATCCATGTTACGAAGCAACATCCCCTAATTCCCAGCCAAAAAAACCGCATTTGCCAGCAGCATCTTCCCATTCTCCCAAAAATTTCTAAAAATTGGGTCATCTGCAAAAAACACCACAGATCCACTGCCCATAGGCATTACACCAATCACTGTACCATCTTTTATTTTTTCACGGGTTGTATTACCAACAAAACCTGCGGTTTGGTTTTCCTTCTTGATAACACCCACATTCCATCCGTCTTTCATAAACTCATAGATATCGCCATTGAGCTTAAGTGAGTAATAATTATTGTTGTACCCAAATGCAAGCGGGTGAGAGTTGTCCATCTCTACTTTATAAATAGCACCGGGTATATTGTTTGCAATGCCATCACGTTCCCGGTTTTCGTAACGCTTTAAATTATTATACATATCCTTGCCGTCTTTTTTATCATCCTTCTTTTCATCCTCATCAGCCTTTTTTATTTTAAGTCCCCAATCGGCTTTTGCAATAAGTGAAGCGGCATTTTCCAAAGCAATAATTTTTCCGCCCTGCTGTACCCATATTTTAATTTCGGCAGCAGCATCTTTGTCTTTTAAAAAAGGAAACGTGCCATCTGGTAAAATAAGTACATCAATATTTTTCAAAGCACTGCCATCTATTTCATCTGCATTCATCAAACTTATGGGGTAATTCAGTTGCTGCTCAAATAAGTTCCATACTTCGCCTGCGGCATTGGGGTTAACGCCTTTGCCTGTTGCCAATGCCACAGTTGGTATTTTAAGCAGGTGAACTTTTTCGCTTCCAAAATCAAAGCCGGTATCCATAAAGCCGCCGCCAACGGTGGTTACAGCGGCATTATAAGTTTGCGCCATATCGGCAAACTGCTGCAATTTATCTTCGTTTCCTTTCTTTAAGATAATGATGGTGCCTTTGGCGAATGATTGACCAGCGTATGTAAATTCTCTTTCGGCAAAGCGCACTTTAAATTTTGCATGCAGCAAAGCAGTTATAAATTTTGCATCGGCAAATGAATTATAATTTACCAGGTAACCATAAGCATTGGCCGCAATAGATGCATTTTTATTTTGAGTAACATAATTACCGATAGCTAATTTTTCCTTTACGGCATAAGTTTGTGTGCCATAAACAAATGGCAAACTCCAGGCGGTAATATCATAAGTAACTGAATCGCTTAATTTAGATCTGGGCTCAAATAAAACTTTTATTAAAGAAGATTTTGGCTGATACGCCGAAACAGAAAGTGCATTGGGTGCATTAAAAACTTCTTCTTTACCCGTAAAATAATTATACCCTTTTATAGAATTTGCATTTGTAGTGTTGTATTTAATTCCATTTACATCAAAAAAATTGCGCAGTGCATCAACCTTGCCTGTATTGGTTTCTGTAATCACGTAAGTTTTATATTCTCCAATTCCGTTTGTATTGGCCTCATCAAAATATTTTTTAAACTCGCCAATAATTTTATCTGCATGTTGCGATGCAATTTCAACCGTACTCATACTAGTGGTAAAATGGTGAGCTATTCTGTCTTTTAAAGTAAGTGTATCGCCATCATTGGTAACAACGGCTAAACCACCCTGGCTGTGGCCTGCCTGCTCGTATGTCATACCAATAGCGCCGTTGTAAGTTGGGTATGTATCGCCGTAGGCGGGATAAAACAAATCAAAAATTTCTTTGGTAAAATACAACCAGCCGTTTGCATCAAAATATTTTGCGTGATTTCTGCCAATGGTATATTGAAAATCCCGCTGCCACTTTGTAATTACTTCGTGAAAAGGTTCTGCGGCAGGTGCAAAATAATATGGATTATTAATGCCCTGCTCATGAAAATCGCAATGTATCTGCGGCATCCACTCATTGTATTTTTTTATGCGGCCCTGGGTTTCAATTTGTGTTTGCCAGGCCCAGTCGCGGTTTAAATCAAAATTATAATGGTTCAGTCTGCCGCCGGGCCAGGGTTCGCTGTGCTCACGGGTATTGGCGTTTGCATTGTAACTTTTACCAACTATCTGATTGTACCAGTTTACATAACGATCTCTGCCATCTGGGTTTAAACAGGGATCAATTATAATTACTGTATTTTTCAACCATGCTTTTGTTTGTGTGTTTGATGGGCTTAATAATTCGTACAAAGTTTTCATCGAAACTTCGGAAGAGCTGGCTTCGTTACCATGCACATTATAACTTAACCAGACAATAGTGGGTGCAGTTGCGTCGGCAGGTTTATCTTTTAATATGCCTGTAAGCCTTAAATTGTTTTTTCTTATTTCATCAAGCCTGATCATATTTGCAGGCGATGTGATTATAGCCAGCAATAGTTCTCTGCCTTCATTTGTTTCGCCGTATTTTTCCAACTTCATCACCTGCGGCATGGCTGCGGCGGTCTGGTTAAAATAATTTACAATTTTGTAATGCGGCGTAAATTTACTGCCGAGCTCATAGCCTAAAAATTCATCGGGCGATTTTAACTGGGCAAATAAAGCATTGCTAACAAAAAGCAGGATGATTGGGAATAGTCTTAGAATCATGTTTTGATTTTAGTTCTTAGTAAATCTTATCAGGCATTAAATGTAATTACATCTGCCAAAATATTTTGTGAAAATAAAGAAAGCTTGTGACTTAAGCTTTCCGCTTATCCAGAATATAAAATGTGGTTACTTTTTATTTGAACTACAGAGAAGGATAGAAACCTAGATTTACACATAGGTGACTTACGTATTTTCTATGTATCACTATGTCCTATGTGGTTTAAACCGGTACAGTATTAAAAAAAGTTTAGCGTGTATTTGTCCTTAATAAAGTAAATTGGGTAAAAAAAAATATGCGCTTTAGTAAGATTATTTCTATCTCTTTTGCATGGATGTTTTTGCTGTTTACAGCAACTGCTGATGCACAAACAATTAACCCTAAAAAATACAACAACCAGAAAAAGATAAAATGCAGTAAAGGCGCTGTGGTTTCGGCCCATCCGCTGGCCAGCATGGTTGGTTTAAGTATTTTAAAAAAAGGTGGCAATGCTGTTGATGCAGCCATTGCCACACAACTTGCGCTGGCAGTAGTTTACCCAGGCGCAGGCAATATTGGCGGCGGTGGGTTTATGGTGGCGCATTTAAAAAACGGTAAAAACATCACATTGGATTATCGTGAAAAAGCACCCGCAAAAGCCACCCGTGATATGTACCTGGATGATAAAGGCGAGCCACAAATGCAGCTATCGCAGGATGGGCATTTGGCAGCGGGCGTACCTGGTACAGTTGCTGGTTTATTTGCCAGTATGAAATACGCCATACTGCCTTTCAAAACATTGATACAACCCGCCATTGAACTGGCCGAAAAAGGATTTGCCATTACCGCATCGCAAGCCGCATCTTTCAACAGCACCAAAAATGAATTTGTTGCATTAAATAGTTCGCCCGTTGCATTTGTAAAAGTAACGGATTGGAAGGCAGGCGATATTTTAATACAGAAAGAGCTTGCCAACACTTTAAAACGCATCCGCAACCTCGGACAAAAAGGATTTTACGAAGGAGAAACAGCGAGATTGATTGTTGCAGAAATGAGGAAAGGCAAGGGCATTATTTCTTTAGATGATTTGAAAGCATATCAGGCAAAAGAGAGATCCGCACTCGATTTTAATTACAAAGGTTATCAGATCATCACTATGCCTTTACCCAGCAGCGGTGGCATTATTTTACAGCAGATGATGAAGATGATTGAGGACAGAAATATTGCTGGCATGCAGTTTCAAACAGCAGCATCGGTACAGTTGATGACAGAGGTGGAACGCAGGGCCTTTGCCGACCGGGCGAATTTTCTGGGCGATCCTGATTTTGTGAAAGTGCCGGTAAAAACAATGGTTAGTGCTGAATACTTGAAGGAACGAATGAAAGATTACGAACCCGGCAAAGCAGGCAACAGCAAAACAACATGGGCCGGTAACATAAAAGAAAGTGAAGAAACAACACATGTAAGTGTGGTTGATAATTACGGAAATGCAGTATCGGTTACCACCACTTTAAATGGCGGCTATGGCAGCCGTACCGTTGTTGCCGGTGCCGGTTTTTTGCTTAATAATGAGATGGACGATTTTAGTGTAAAGCCCGGTGTGCCTAATATGTATGGTGCCTTGGGCAACGAAAAAAATGCCATCGCACCGGGTAAAAGAATGCTGAGCAGCATGACGCCAACCATTGTTTTAAAAAACGGCCAACCTTACCTGGTAGTAGGCACCCCCGGCGGCACCACCATACCAACCAGCGTTTTTCAAACATTGGTAAACATGCTTGAATTTAATATGGATGCGGATGATGCGGTTAACAAACCCAAATTTCATCACCAATGGCTGCCGGATATTGTTTCGGTTGAAAAGGATTTTCCGGCAACTGTAATAGAACAACTAAAACAAATGGGCTACGATGTAAAGGAAAGAGGAGCCATTGGAAGAACGGAAGTGATACAGATAAAAAACACTTCGGCTCCGCTCAGGACAATTATTGCCGTGGGCGATAAAAGAGGCGATGATGATGCAAGAGGTTGGTGACAACCGTAGGAACACGCCTTTTGGCGTGTTCTGAATTCGCCACAGGCGAATTTTATTGAACACGCCAAAAGGCGTGTTCCTAAAAAAACAAATAACATGTCAATAGAAAAATCATTTTTGCAATCCGCCATTAAAAGACTGAGCTACTACAAAGACCTTGGCGATAAAACATTTGAGCAACTCAACGATGCAGATTTTCATTATCAGCCAAACGATGAAAGTAACAGCATAGCCATCATCATACAACACATGGCTGGCAATATGCTCAGCCGCTTTACAGATTTTTTAACCTCCGATGGTGAAAAAGAATGGCGCAACCGCGATGTTGAATTTGAAGATCTGCGTTTATCAAAACAGCAACTGATTGCCTTGTGGCAAAAGGGCTGGGATTGTTTGCTTGGCACCCTGAATGGATTAACCGGCGAAGATCTTTTAAAAACAATTTACATACGCAGCGAGGGCTTGCTGGTAGTAGATGCCATTAACAGGCAATTGGCACATTACCCTTATCATGCAGGGCAAATTATTTACGTTGCAAAAATCATTAAAAATAAAGATTGGCAAAACCTTTCCATTGCTAAAGGAAATTCAGCACAGTTTAATAAACAAATGCAATCAAAAGGCTGATAATAAAAAGTTTTGGCCTTTAAAAATTGCTTAAAGTTTGGTATCGAATTTGCCTTTGATGGGCTTAAAGGCTATTTTTACACCTAATAATTAACCCTGCACAAATTTTTAAACATATTAAAATGGATTTCGCTGGCACTGCTGTTCTGGTTGGTGCTTGCAGCTTTGTACTTTGTTGTTTTACCGGCATCAACCCTTTTCTTTATTATTTTATTACTGGCATGGGCTTTGGCCTGGAGTATTATTTTTAATAAAGCAAAACATAAAATATCTTTTTTTCTTTTTGTACTCATTATGTTTGGTTCGCTTTGGGGCGCTTTGCAATTTACGCCTGTACAAAACTGGCTTATATCAAAGGTTGCAACACAACTCTCAAAAAACCTGAAAACAACGGTTTCAATTAAGCATATTGAATTGAGTTTTTTTAATAAAATGTCTATCGAAGGTTTATTACTGGAAGACAAGAAGCAAGACACACTTATTTATGCCGGAACCGCCAAAGTAAATATCACCGACTGGTTTTTCTTTAAAGACAATGCTACCCTTAAATATGTTAGCCTCTCCGATGCCATTGTAAATATTAACCGCTCCGATTCTGTATGGAATTATCAGTTTCTGATTGATTATTTCTCTGCCCCAAAAAAGAAAAATACCGGTAATGGAGGAATTGATTTTGATTTACAGGTACTCCAATTCGACAATGTATTTTTTAATAAAGTAGATAAGTGGGTTGGGCAGGATATGACCGTTGCCATAAAAAAACTTGATTTAAAAGCGGATACCATCAACTTTAATAAAAAGCAGATAAATATAGCAAACCTGATATTGAATGCTCCGGTTTTTACTCAATATAATTATACCGGCAACAAACCTAAAATATACATCAATAACCTGAGAGATCTGGTACCTGAAATACCCGTGCTTTCGGCATTGCAATGGAATACAGGCGGCTGGAAGGTTGCCATAAATAATATAGAGCTTGATAATGCCAGTTTTAAATATGATATTGAAACTGCACGTGGCATATTTACTGATAGGTTTGATGATAAACACCTGCAGTTTTTAAACATTACAGGCAGTTTAAAAAATGTAATTTTTATAAACGATACTTTAACCACCAACCTTACATTAAAAACAAAAGAACGCAGCGGATTTGAAGTTACCAACCTGCAGGCTAAAGTTAAATTTACGCCCGACATTATGGAGTTTAAAGACCTGTTACTCCAAACCCCTAAAAGCCGCATCAGCAATTATTATGCTATGCGGTATAAAAATTTTAACGATGATCTGAGCAGTTTTATACACAACGTGCAGCTTGAAGGGAATTTTGAAAACAGCCAGGTAAACAGTGATGATATTGCTTTTTTTGCACCAACCGTAAAAAGCTGGAAACGGAATTTTTATATTACCGGCAATGTTAAAGGTACAGTTGACAAAATTGCAGGAAAAAATCTGGTTGTAAAAAGCGGCAACACAACAGTTGATGGAAATATTTCGCTGAAAGGTTTACCCGATATTTACAGCACTTTTATCGATTTTAAATCGAACAACCTGCAAACCAATTACACCGATCTGGTTATGCTGGTGCCTGCTTTAAAAAACATACGCCAACCACAGTTAAACCAGTTGGGCAGTATTCGTTTTAAAGGAAATTTTACAGGCTTTATCAATGATTTTGTTGCCTTTGGAAATATTAATACCAGCCTTGGTAATTTAAATGCCGATGTTAACATGAAACTGCCCGAAAATAAAGTCCCATCATACACCGGAAAAATTTCTTCGGCAGGGTTTAACATCGGTAGGTTTTTTAACAATTCAAAATTAGGCTCGGTTGCTTTTGAGGGCAAAGTAAAAGGAACCGGATTTGCAATTAAAGACCTCAATGCCGCATTTGATGGTAATATCAGTAAATTTGAATACGCCGGGTATGCCTATCGGAATATAATTGTAAACGGATCGTTTGTAAAAAGCCTTTTTACCGGTAAACTGGATATTGACGATCCTAATTTAAAAATTGTTAACCTCAATGGTTCTGTCAGTTTATCGGGCGATAGTACCAAATTTAATTTTATTGCCGATCTGCAAAAAGCAAACCTGCAGCCGCTGGGTTTAACAAAAGGAATTTTTAGTTTATCAGGCCTTTTAAATTTAGATTTTAAAGGAAATAATATTGATAATTTTTTAGGCACTGCAAAAATGTACAATGCTGTTTTTTTGCATGATACAACAAGGCTGTCGTTTGATTACATTAATCTCAATTCTTTTATCGACAGCAACGGAAAAACACTTTCTATTCAAAGCAACGAAGTAGAAGGCAGTATTACAGGCCGGTTTAAGATAATGGAACTGCCAGATGCCTTCAACCTGTTTTTAAACCGCTATTATCCTGTATATTTTAAAAATCCAAATTACAATATACGTGATCAGGATTTTTCTTTTCTTATTAAAACAAAAGAGGTTAACAGCTATGTAAAACTTTTTGATAAACGCTTAAGCGGATTTGACAACGCTGTTTTTTCAGGAAATTTAAGGCTGGCACAAAACGAATTTAACATCAACGCATCGGTACCACAGTTTAGTTATGATGGAAAAAGTTTTGAAAGCATTGAGTTATCAGGTAAAGGAAACCGCGACAGTTTAAATACAACCATATCTGTAAGGGATGTTGCCATATCCGACAGTCTGCATTTTCCAAATACAACATTAACCCTCAGTTCCAGCAACGATGTTTCAAACATCCGGCTATCTACCAGCGCCAGTAAAACCTTAAGCGATGCCCAGTTAAATGCACAGCTAACAACTTATAATGATGGTGTAAAAATTCACTTCTCCCCCTCTTCTTTTATTTTAAATGATAAAAAATGGGAATTGGGTAAAGATGGAGAAATTACGCTCCGTAAATCTTACATAGAAGCAAATGATGTGCGGTTTACACAGGGCAATCAGGAAATTGTAATCTCTACAGAACTTGATAAAAAAAGCAATAACCCCAACCTGGTAGCAAAATTAAAAACTGTAAACATCAACGATTTTACACAGCTTTTTATTACCCAACCCCGGCTTGAGGGATTGGTAACAGGTACACTTACTTTAAAAGATCCTTTTGGTAAACCTGTTATTGAATTTGATGCAACTGCCAACGAGTTCCGGCTGGATAATACAGAACTGGGAACCGTAAAAATAAAGGGTGATGTAAATACAGGTACCGGTTTAATAACCGCCAAAGCTGATGCAGAAAATGAAAAAAATAAATTTACAATTAATGGCAGTTTCAATTACAAAGATTCGGCCTTAAGCAAAATGAATTTTGCCTTGCAGGCCGAAAAATTCGACATCAGCATACTGGATAATTACCTGGGTGGTATTTTCAGCAACATGCAGGGCAATGTAAATACCAGCGATTTAAAAGTGTATGCAGGGCCCAATCATAATTATATAACCGGCACCGTTAACATTACCGAAGGCGAATTAAAAGTGAACTATACACAGGTTAAATACAGGTTCAATAACGAAACCATCATTTTTAATCCTGATGAAATTGATTTTGGATCGCTACTGCTGAAAGATACTTTAAACAACACAGGTACCGCCAGCGGTAAAATACAACACCGGTTTTTTAACGATTTTGGTTTTGATAATATCCGTTTTGAAACTGATAAAATGCTTTTATTAAACACCAATAAAAAAGACAACAGCCAGTTTTATGGCAATGTAACTGGTAAAGCATTGATGACTTTAAACGGCCCCGTTACAGATATGCGCATGAATATTTCCGGCGAGCCATCGGCTTTTGAAAGTAGTCATATTTACATACCAACAGGCAGCAGCCAGGAGTATGGTAAAATTGATTATATTGATTTTATACAGTATGGTAGCAAGATGGAAGATGAATACAAAGGCCGGAAGGAATCTAATTTTTTGGTAAAGATGAGCCTGAAAGCAAACCCGGCCTGCCAGATTGATGTAATACTGGATGAAACAACCGGCGATATTATTAAAGGCCGCGGCAATGGTTTGCTGGATATTACCGTTGGCAGTAAAGAACCATTAACTATAAGAGGCAGGTATGATATTACTGCCGGAGAATACAAATTTAATTTTCAAACTTTTCTGCAAAAATATTTCAGCATCAACAATGGCTCCTCCATTACCTGGAACGGCGACCCCTACGAAGCCCAGATTGATATAGATGCAGAATACCTGGCAAAAAATGTTGATTTCAGCAGCCTGGCAACCAGCAGGGGCAAGTTTCAGGTAAGGTCAAATCTAAATATAATTGCACACTTAACCAATACGCTCAAAGCACCCAAGATTAGTTTCGATTTTGAAATTCCTGAGAATCAACAAACCGATTATTCGAAAGATCCGGTACTGCTGGAAAACCTGAAAAAATTCTCAAAAGATGAAAACGAACAAAACAGGCAGGTGGCATCGCTGCTACTCTTTAATACTTTTATAAATGATAACAATGGCGGGTTTGGTGCTTCAACTGCTTCTTTTTTATCGGGTACTGCGGGCCAGGTTATTTCGGGCTTTTTAAATAATCAGTTAACCAGGGTTTTTCAAAAACTATTTAAAGACCCCACCATTACACCTTATATCAGTTTTAACTCAAACTACAATTTAACTAGTACCGAGCTTATAAATGCACTGGAAGCATCTGGCAATTTTGGATTTAAAAAAGCATACATCAATGGCCGGCTGGTAGTTTCGCTGGGCGGCAATATTGATTACAACAACCCCTATATTTTAGCAGCCAGACAAACAAACGTTTTACTTACGCCCGATATAACAGTTGAATATTTGTTAAGTAAAGATGGTAAATTAAGAATTGTAGGTTTTAACAGAACCGTGGTAGATGCTACATTGGGCCAGCGCAACAGAACCGGTGTACGCCTGAGTTACAACAGAGATTTTGATAAATATACCAAAGCCGAAAGAATTGCACGGCGGGAAGAAAGGAAGAGAAAAAATACAAAACCGTGAACTGTGAATCGTGAATCGTCAGAAGTGAGTCGTGAATAAGAAGCAAGCAGTTTTAGTTATAGCAATTACCACTCACGTCTCACGCATCACCACTCACCACTTCCGTACCTCATCCATTCATAATCTCATGCCCCAACTTATCTTTTTTGGTTTGTAAATATTTTTCGTTGTGTGGGTTAGATGCAATTTCAATTGGTATATTTTCTACCACTTCCAATCCATAACCCAGCAGGCCCGCACGTTTGCGGGGGTTGTTGCTCATCAGTTTCATTTTGCTTACACCCAGGTGGCGCAATATCTGGGCACCCACACCATAGTCACGGCCATCCATATCAAAACCCAGTTCCAGGTTAGCTTCTACGGTATCCATACCCTCTTCTTGTAATTTATACGCTTTTAATTTATTCAACAATCCAATGCCACGGCCTTCCTGGTTCATATACAATACCAATCCTTTGCCAGCCTGCTCTACCATTTTTAAAGCATCGTGTAACTGATCACCACAATCGCAACGCAAAGATCCAAGTATATCCCCCGTCATACAACTGCTGTGTACCCTTACCAAAACCGGTTCGTCTTTTTGCCAGTCGCCTTTTTTAAGTGCCAGGTGTATTTCACCGGTATTTACCTGCTCAAAAGCAATCAATGTAAAACTGCCGTATTTAGTAGGCATATTCACCCGCACTTCTTCCTTAATCAGGGTTTCCTGCTGCAAGCGATATTCAATAAGGTCTTTTATAGAGATGAGTTTCAGATCAAATTTCTTAGCTATTTCCTTTAGTTGTGGCAACCTTGCCATGCTTCCATCTTCGTTCATAATTTCTACCAATACACCGGCTGGAGCAAAGCCCGCTAAACGGCTCATGTCAATGGTAGCTTCTGTATGGCCAGAGCGGCGCAAAACGCCTCCCTTTTTTGCTTTTAGCGGAAAAATATGGCCAGGCCTTCCCAGGTCTTCGGGTTTGGTATCTGGGTTTACCAATGCCTGTACAGTTTTAGAGCGGTCTTGGGCCGAAATGCCCGTTGTGCAGCCATTTCCCAGCAAATCAACACTCACCGTAAAGGCAGTTTCGTGTAAAGATGTGTTATCAATAACCATGGGTTGCAGTCGCAATTCGGTGCATCTTTCTTCTGTTATAGAAGCACAAATCAATCCTCTGCCATAAGTACTCATAAAATTAATTACTTCGGGCGTTGCATTTTCGGCAGCAGTAATAAAATCACCTTCATTTTCTCGGTCTTCATCATCTACCACAATAATCAACTTACCGTTTTTTATAGCTTCAATGGCACTTTCAATACTATCTAACATATTTTTTATTTATCGGGCAAAGTTAACAACATTTAAAGTGCAGCATCTTTCGGTTTTGGTAAAAGTTTTTTGGGGGCGGTTTAAGCAGCTTTTTTTGCAAATCAGATGTCAGTAAAAATGGTATTTTTAAATATAGTTAAACACTATTTTTATTTGTTATCAGTATAATAGAGTAGCATAATTTATATTTTTATAGATGATGAGAAACCTTCGGCAAAATTGAAACAATTTTAATAGACCAGTTGCATAAAAACCTTATTTAAGCTGAATTTGTGGTTAATTTTTGATTAAGAAATATATTGGTTTGGCCAGCTTAAAATACAACTTGGCATTTCCTTATAATTTGTTAATAAAAGTTAACAGATTTCGGCTTTTATTTAGTTTCTTTGCCAGCGTAAAACAAACTATTATGAGAATGAAAAAAATTCTATTCCTTTTATTATCTGCTTTTGCATTTCAATTTACTGTAAATGCGCAGGTAACTACAAGTGGCATGTCGGGTACAGTTAAAAATTCGAAAAATGAAGCGTTAACAGGTGCTACCATTACTGCCACCCACGTTCCTACAGGTACAGTTTACAATGTACAGAGCAGGGCCAATGGACGCTATGATATCAGTAATATGAACAACGGCGGGCCTTATAGAATTGAGGTATCGTATGTTAACTATAGTAAAGATGTAAAAGAAGATGTTTACCTGTCGTTAGGAGAGGTTTTTCGTTATGATTACATCATGAATCTTTCTACAGCATCTCTTAGCGAAGTTACCGTTGCTGCAAGAAGCAGAGTTAATTTAGATGCTAAAGGAGGTACTTCATCTTCAATTGGCAGAGACAGGATAGAATTAACCACATCAGTAGGCAGAAACATTCAGGATTATATAAAAGTTACACCTTTTGCCAAAACATTAAATGGTAGCGAAGGTGCAGTTGCCATTGCCGGACAAAATAACCGGTATAATTCATTTTATATTGATGGTGCCATTAACAACGACGTTTTTGGTTTAGCTGCTTCGGGTGTAAATGGTGGCCAAACCGGTGCTGCCCCAATATCTATGGATGCGATAGATCAGTTTCAGGTGTTTATTTCGCCCTACGATGCCTCTATCGGTAACTTTACCGGTGGTGGAATTAATGCTGTTACAAAATCAGGTACCAACAAAATTGAAGGTTCTGTTTACTATTTTTTCCGCAACGAAAAATTAGCCGGAAAAAATCCAGCGCAGCGTAAAGACACAGCTCAGCGTTTTCCTGCATTCAAAAACAAAACCTTTGGTTTCCGTGTTGGAGGTCCCATCATTAAAAACAAATTATTTTATTTTGTAAGTGCAGAACAGCAGCGTGATGAAACGCCACAACCTTACGATTTTGCTACTTACCGTGGTAATACCAATACGGTTGCAGGTATAGAAGCCATTAAATCTTTTGTAAAAACCACTTACAATTATGATATGGGTGAATGGCAATCAACTGCCAGAAAATTAGACGTTGACAGGGTTGCTGCCAAAATAGACTGGAACATTAATAGCAAACACAGGCTTACATTAAGTGGCCGATACAATAAAGCAATTTCCACTTCAACAGGCTTAAGTTCTGCTACCACCATTAATTTCAGCAATGGTGGCGTTAAATTTCCCAGCCGCACAACAGCTTTTGCTTTTGAATTAAAAAGTAGTTTAACTAAAAATATCAGCAATAAATTATTAGCTACTTATTCTGATGTATTGGACGACAGAAGTATTGTTGGTAATCCGTTTCCCCGTGTTAGTTTAAATGATGGAAGTGGAACTATAAATTTTGGAAGTGATAACAGCTCAACTCAAAACCTGCTTACACAAAAAAACTTAAGTATTGTAGATAACCTCAGAATCAACATTAAAAACCACTCGGTATCGTTAGGGGTAGATTATGAGCGTTTTAAGGTATTTAATGTTTTTATTCAGAATAGCTATGGTAATTACAATTATGGTACTACTACAGGAGGTGCTACCGGTGTTCAAAAGTTTCTTGCAAACAATGCAAATGCCAACTCATATAACCTGGGTTTTCCCAATACAGATAAAAGCCTGAATGATGGTACAGGAGCCGGCGCAAAATTTGAAGCACAAAAACTGGCTTTTTACATAGCTGATGAAATTAAGTTAGGCAACAATCTAACATTAAACTTGGGTGTAAGGGCTGATAAATGGAGTTTCCCTACTAAACCATATACTGATGCATTTACCAATGACAGTGCTATTGTGCAATATGCCAAGTATTACGATTTAAAGGGAGCACGTTCTGGCCAAACCCCAAAATTCCCAATATCAATTTCTCCAAGAATTGGATTTACATACAAAATACCTGAGCAATCTGTTACTATCCGTGGTGGATTTGGTGTATTTACCGGCCGCATGCCGCTGGTATGGCCTGGTGGTACTTACAACAACAACGGATATTTTGTTGGCGGATATTCTGCTTCTGCAGCTTCATTAAATACCATCCGCTTCAGGTGGAACCCGAATGACATTCCTGGAAGTGTTTGGACAGCAGCACAGGTAGGACAAGGCTTTACAAAAGGACCTTTAAACCTGATATCTAAAGAATTTAAAATGCCGAAACTTGCAAGGGCCTCTCTGGCATTTGACAAGATTTTAGGCAAAGGATGGACCAGTACTTTTGAAGTATTGGTTAGTAAGAATATAAATGAGGTTTATTATACCAATATTAATATTCTACCTCCAATTGGTGTATCAATAGGTGCAGGGCCACGTACCGTGTATGGTGTTACCGGAAACACAACCAATCTGGTTCCGATTAGCAATAATGGTACAGGAGCCAACCCTTATGATAATGCCATACTTGTTTCAAACAACACAACCGGCAAAAAAGGGTTTGCCTATAACCTGAACGTGGGTATTGATAAAAGAAGCGTTAAAGGAATCAATTTCAGTGCTTCTTATGCTTTTGGAAATTCGCTGGTTGGTAATGAAGGAACAAGTTCTGTAAACCTGAGCCAGTGGCGCTTTATTGAATCTGTTAACGGTAGAAATCAATTGGGATTAAGTACATCTGATTTTGACCAGTCGCACCGAATATTAAGTACACTAAGTAAAAAATTCACTTACCTGAAAGGGAAAATGGCCACAACAATTGCACTTACCTACATAGGGCAAAGCGGCTCTCCTTTAAGCTATACTTATGGCACACAAAGTATGACACGTGATGATGGAACTGGTGGTGGAAATGATTTGATTTATATTCCAACTGCTGCTGAACTTCAGGCACAAACTTTTCTTAGTAACACCGTAGGTACAACTACTTTTACCCCACAGCAACAAAAAGATGCTTTGGAAGCCTACATTACAAAAGATAAATACCTGAGCAAAAACAGGGGCAAATTTGCTGATAGAAACGGAGCAAGGCTTCCTTTTACCCATAATCTGGATTTGAGATTAGCACAAGACTTTACACTTAAGCTGGGCAAACAAACCTACCAGTTACAGTTTACATGGGATATTTACAACTTTACCAATTTATTAAACAGAGATTGGGGCAAACAGTATTTTGCAGGTAACGACCAGTTTGGCTTAATAAATTTTGCCGGATATGTTGCGGCAAATAACCTTACACCGCAATACCGTTTTAACCCTACAATTACTACTCCATACAACTTTAATAACTCTGCTACGCCGGGTTATGCAAACAGATGGGTTAGCCAGGTTGGTTTAAGATTTAATTTTAGATAAACGGGCTTGCAAATTCGCCACAAGGCGAATTCATAATAAAAAATCCCGGTCAGCAAAACTGACTGGGATTTTTTATTATTGCTCATCGCTTATTGCGTATTGCCTATTGCCTATTGCCTATTGCCTATTGCTTATTGCCTATTGCCTTACCCCCATCCCCATTTTAAAAAATCAGGAAATGCTTTGGCCCAGGTTGGTACATCATGTCGCCCTTCTTTAATCTCCAAAAACTTAACACTTTTATTTCTGTCGTAACCCTTATCAACAAGTATGTCAATAAAACTTATGGTATCATCTATTGCATCTATAATGCCATTGTTATTGCGGTCGGCTGTTTCATCCTGTGTGCCTACTTCAAAAAAGAATTTAAGCCAGGGATACATATTTTTATCCTGGGCAACCTGGCGGTGCATGATGCGGTTTACGGTTTCATCAAAATCTGCATCTTCCTGATCTTTATCACGCCACCAGAGCGATCCGCTAAAAACCCCTACCTTACTGAATTCCAGCGGATGGTTCCATACAATATCCAGCGCATTTAATCCGCCCAGCGAAAAACCTGCAAAGCATTTTTCTTTAAAAGAATAAATAAATAGTTTCTTACGGATAAAGGGCAGCAACTCTTCCAATATAAAACGGGTGTACAATGCAGCTTTGGCGCCACGGCCTTTGTAATCAAGATATTTTGCAGTTCCGTATTCATTTTTACGATCTTTTGAGCAATGAATACCAACACAAAAAACATTGCTTATCAAGCTGCTTTCATACAAGTCATCCAATATTTCTTCAAACTTCATGGTAACCAGATCCTGCCCGTCGTTAATAAGTAAAAGGCTCAGGTTGGCCGCATCTGAATATTTGGGCGGAAAATAAAAATCTATAATCACTTCACGATCTAAAAACGAGGAAGAAAAAACATGATTCTCAACTAAAATATTGGCTGTCTTAGGTTCTGACATATCTTCAAAATTAAGAAATTACCTGATAATTTTATTCATTCATTTATCACTTCAATGCATTTTAATTGTTTGTTGATTTTTGAGAAACTACATGAAACATAATTTGTTTTATTGCAACTTAAAAAATATATTTGGAAAGGATACGATTTCGAACTAAAAACAATCTAAAAACTAACTAAAAACAGCACTATGAAAAAAATAGGCGTATTATTTGGTAAGGAAAGAAGCTTTCCGGAAGCATTTATTGAAAGAGTTAACAGCAAAAATGTAGAAGGTGTAATGGCCGAAGCTGTACGCATTGATAAGGTGATGCAGGGCGAGCCTTCGGGCTATGCTGTTATTTTCGACCGCATATCGCAGGATGTGCCCTTTTACCGTGCTTATTTAAAAAATGCAGCTTTGTGTGGTACCACTGTAATTAACAACCCTTTTTGGTGGAGTGCCGATGAAAAGTTTTTTAACAACTGCCTGGCTACAAAAATTGATGTGCCGGT
>JAYURR010000222.1:0-7665 GCA_043756605.1 Chitinophagaceae bacterium | reverse complement strand
CTGAGCCAGGATCAAACTCTCCATTGTAAATGAGTTGTTTGAACGTGACTTGTAATTTCTCATTGAAAAATTAACGTCAAATTCTAAATTAATATTTGTGCTAACATTACCTTGATAATCAAATGATTATTTGCTGCTGTTTCCAAACTTTCAAAGAACTTTTAGACTATACTTTTGCCCTTTTTTTAATTGGGAGTGCAAATGTAGGAGTCTTTATTTTATCACCAAAATTTATTTGCTTTTTCTGAGCTTTTTTTTTGCTTCTTTTCTTTTGAAAAGAGCCCCTTTTTTAATTGGGAGTGCAAAAGTAAGAGCGGAGAGTTTAACCACCAAATTTAATTTCAATTTTCATGAAATTATTTTTGATTTTAACAGTACTTTTTGTGTGTGATTTTGTTAAGAACTAATGCCTTTTTTCAAAAGCGGACGGCAAAGATAGGGGTGTATAAACGGTTGCCAAAATAAATCTGCATCTTAATTATTAACAGTGTACGAAATTGAATGTAGATATCAGCTATAAAGTAGCATAGCACTGTGTTTCAGGTTTTAAAAAAAATAATGAGTTTTTTTTAAAAATTTTAAAGAATTCAAATTAAGTGCTTAATTAAGTGTGTTTTAAAGCTAAATCAAGCTGAGACACAAAGTAAAAATTTGGACCAAAGCCTTAGAAATAATATTAAATTAATTGTGCGAAATCTACATTTACGAGGAATAAACCATCCGGTTGAACAGAAAAATCGGCTTTTGTGCAATCTTTTACTTCAATAATATTTTTAAACTCTTGCAGATTAATTTTCTTTTTACCTACTAATAATATTGTACCAACCAGACCTTTAACCATCCCCCGTAAAAAACGGTTGGCTTTTACCTTATAAACCAGGCAATCATCCTGCTGTATCCATTCACTTTGCTGTATGGCACAATTGAAATTATTTACCTGGGTGTTTCTTTTAGAGAAGCTTGTAAAGTCAGTATGATGCTTTATTTCTGCAGCAGCAGCTTGTAATAAAGCTATATCAAGCGTATAGGGAACAAAATATGCCCTACCCTGCAAAAAAGGATTTTTGTGCTGGTATATATAGTAGTGGTATTCTCTGCTGATAGCGTTAAATCTGCAATGTGCATCATCAGCTACGGGGAATATGCGTTTTACAACTATATCATCTGGTAGTATGGCATTCAGGTTATAGCTATCATCTTCAATTAGAGCATCAAAATCGAAATGAAAAAAATTCTGCAGGGCATGTACACCGGCATCTGTACGGGAAGATCCGGTTAATTCAAACTTGTGCCGGTAAAATATCTCCAATGCTTTTTCGAGCTCTGCCTGTACTGAATTTGCATTTTGCTGCTTTTGAAAGCCGGAGTAGTTAGTGCCTTTGTATGAAACTTCAATAAAATAACGCGGCATATTTTTAAATTAATGTTGAAGCATCGCTTTAAAACGTGTTATATAGTAGTTATCAGCGAGTTCGCTTTCAAGTGTTGAAAAATTTTCTGTATCAGCTACATAAGAATAAGCAGATACATAAAACTTGTACTTTTCTTCTTCTTTAATAAATAATACACCGAGGCTTTTAATTTGTTCGGTAGTATAACATACAGTACCAAACTGTTTTAAAGCCAGTGTGCGCTTAACAGTTTCTGTTTTTTCTGCAGTCATTTTTTTTTGGAGTTCCAGAAAATCTTTTTGCGTTGCTGTTTTTTTGCATTTTGGGTTGGAAGCTATTACATTTGTTTTAAACACTGCAATACTATCCTTTTGCTTTGGGGGTTTTGCGATTGCAGGCATACTTTTCTTTTGATTAACTGCAATATCTTTTTTTACCCTTAGTTTTTTGTTTTGCATTACCGGTATTACTTCATCACTACGCTGTTGTACGGGTTGTGTTATTTTTCCATTATTATCTGTTACAATCTCAGTTTCATTATTAATTACAGTCTTGGGCTGGTTTATTGATTTGTTTTGCTTTTTATTTTCTTCATACTTAACAATTGCTTCAGCTGGTTTTTGATACACTTTTGTTTCAGTGATTGAGGAGTCATTTACAACCTCTGCCAAAATTTTTGCAAATTCATCTTTACTTTTTACTATTTCCCAATCATTAGCTGGTGGCGAATATACTTCTGTTACAATACGCTTTTTTGTAACCAAATCATACATGTACAAGCCCTGTTCAATATCCTGTTGTAACAGGTATCCAACATTATTATCGTTTATAACAAGGGTTACTGAGAACTCAGACAATATGCTTTGTGGAAAACCGATGTAGCTTTTATATGAACTCTGTGTTAAATGCGGTACGATAACGTATCCTGAAGAGGAAGAAACGAGAGTTTGCCCATCTATTTTAATATAAAAAGGTTTTTGATTTTCTGTCTGTATATATATGAAACGGAAATTTTGTGCCTCCACAACTATTGAAAATAGTAATGAAAGAAAAAAAATTAAATACAATTTTAAGAGAAGGCTCTTCATTTGTGACATTAATTAGATTTCAAAAATACTTATTATAGCTGTTTTTACCATTTAAATAAAAATCTACTATACAATCCCCTTGCCACACTTATTTTTGCAGCCTAAATATATAAAATGAAAAAAACACTGTTTTTACTTGCTTTACTTGCCGGACCACTTTTTATGCTGGCGCAACCAGCAGATGAACCACAAGACACATCCTGGAAAAAAATTTTAAGGGAATCGAACCCCAGAATAAACGACCTGGTACACACCAAACTGGATGTAAAGTTTGATTATGCAAAAGCTTACCTGTATGGTAAAGCATGGATAACTTTAAAACCCCATTTTTATAATACAGATTCTTTACTACTGGATGCAAAAGGAATGGAAATTAAAGAAGTATCTATAATGAAAGGTGCTACTAAATCGAAATTAAAATATGATTACGATGGTATGCAATTGAGGATTACGCTTGATAAAATGTACAAAGGCGGAGAGAGCTATACTGTATATATTGATTACACGAGTAAACCCAATGAATTAACCGTAAAAGGAAGCGCTGCCATTACCGATGCCAAAGGATTGTATTTTGTAAACCCGAAAGGCGAAGATAAAGATAAGCCAACGCAGATATGGACACAGGGCGAAACCGAAGCCAGCAGCGTGTGGATGCCAACTATTGATAAACCAAACCAAAAAACAACTGCTGAAATTTATATGTCGGTTCCGGCAAAATACGTAACGCTAAGCAACGGATTATTAAAGAGCCAGAAAAAAAATGCTGATGGCACCAGAACTGATTATTGGGTTATGGATCTGCCACATGCTCCGTATTTGTTTTTTATGGGCGTGGGCGATTTTGCCGTTATTAAAGACAGTTACAAAGGAAAAGAAGTTAGTTATTATGTTGAGAAAGAACAAGCACCTTATGCAAGGGGTGTATTTGGACAGACACCGGAAATGATGAAATTTTTCTCAGAAAAATTAGGCGTTGAATATCCCTGGCAAAAATACGCACAGATAGTTGGGCGTGATTATGTAAGCGGCGCTATGGAAAACACCACTGCAACTTTACACCAGGAAAGTGCTTACCAAAATGCCAGGGAACTGGTTGATGGCATTGGGTGGGAAGGTACCATTGCACACGAGTTATTTCACCATTGGTTTGGAGATTTGGTAACTGCCGAAAGCTGGAGCCACATAACCGTTAATGAATCAATGGCCGATTACAGCCAAACATTATGGATGGAATACAAACATGGCAAAGATGCTGGCGATGCTGAAAACCTGCAGGGATTGCAGGCATACTTATCTAACCCCAATGAAAGCAAAAAGAACCTGGTACGTTTTCACTATGCCGATAAGGAAGATGTTTTTGATTTGGTAAGTTATCAAAAGGGAGGCCGTGTACACCATATGTTACGCAACTATGTTGGCGATGATGCATATTTTAAATCGCTGAATAATTATTTAACAACCAATAAATTTAAAGCCGGAGAAGCAGGCCAGATGCGCCTTGCATTTGAAGAAGTTACAGGTAAGGATATGAACTGGTTTTGGAATCAATGGTTTTATGGCAGCGGCAACCCTATTGTAAAGATTGATTACAATTATGAAATACCGGGTAAAGCCATGGTAATTATTGAGCAAACGCAGAAGACTGATAAGATTTTTCGCCTGCCTTTAGCAATTGATGTTTACAACGGTGCAAATAAAAAAAGATACCACGTTTGGGTTGAGAATAAGATTGATACATTCTCTTTTAACTACACGCAAAAGCCTGATCTTATTAATGTAGATGCTGATAAAGTAATGCTCTGGGTTAAAACTGATAATAAATCGGCTGAAAATTATGTGCATCAGATAAAATATGCACCCAATTATTTAGATAGAAGAGAAGCACTTGATTATTTTGCCAAGAAGAATATGCCTGAACTGGCAAACGGCTTAACCGACAAATTTGCCCAGTTAAGAAGAAGCACCATTGCCAAACTTGAAAAATCGAAAATTGCAGAAGATGCAAAAGTAATAGAAACAATGGAAAAAATTGCCAACACAGATGCTGACAGAAAAACTAAAGCTGCAGCTATTGGCTACCTGGCAAAAACCAGCAATGCTAAATACAAAGCCCTTTACGAAAAAAATATTAACGACAGCAGCTATTCCGTTGCAGGTGCGGCTTTGGAAGGACTTTTAGGTTTAGAGCCAGCCAAAGCTTACGAGCTTGCAAAAAAATACAGTAAAGATGCAAAGGGTGATTTGGGAGACGTTGTAAGTGAAATAATTATGAAAGAAGGTTCAGAAGCTGATTTTGATTTTATTTCAAAGCGTTTTGATGGTATGCCTTTAAGCCAGGAGAAAGTGATGGGCGTTGGCACTTTTGCAGCATACCTTGAAAAAGTACAAAACATTGCCAATGTAAAAAAAGGCATTGACATGATTGTTAAATTCAGAAACCAGGTGCCGGAGCAATTCAGAAGTTTTGTTGACCCGATGATACTGGGTGGATTAAATAAGTTGGGAAAGACAAAAGGAAAAGAAATTGAAGATTATATTGCTAATGGAATGAAGTAAGAAGAAATATCACTAAATAAAAAATGCCTCCGGAATACGGGGGCATTTTTTATACTCTTAAAATTACCAATAACTTAATGACTAATAACTACTTTTAATCTACCAACTACCACTTGCTCCACCACCACCAAAACTTCCGCCACCAAAACCACCAAATCCACCGCCAGAGCTACCTCCGCCACCGCCACTCCAGCCGCCGCCTCTTCCACCGCCGCCGCTTAGCATGTTTGCAATCGTCCAGGCTGCAAAGCCACGCCTGCTCATGAATGAGCCTCCGCCACCTCTGCCCCCGCTGATTGCAAAAAATATTACGATGATAACAATGATAAAAACAATACGGCCCAAACCGCCGCTGCCTTTTCGTTTATTATAACTGGCCGGAGCTTTGTATTCTCCTTGTACAGCAAGTATGATGGCATCTGTTCCTTCTTCTATTCCCCGGTAATAATCATTGCCTTTAAAATTAGGGCGAATAATATCATCAATTATCTGCTGACTGGTAACATCTGATAAAGATTTTTCTAAACCGTAGCCAACTGATATATTTAATTTACGGTCGTCTTTTGCAATTAATAAAATAACGCCATTGTTATTTCCTTTTTGGCCTACTCCCCATTTTCTACCTAATTCCAAAGCATAGTCTGCCACGTCCATGCCTTCTGTAGTTTTTACAATAACTACTAAAATCTGTGTAGATGTTGAATCGTCGAACTGATAAAGCTTTCTATTGAGTGCTTCGGCCTGATCCGCAGTTAGCGTACCTGTATAATCAACAACCAGCTTTGGCGGATTGGGTGCAGGTGGTATATCCTGTGCCCGGGCAATAAAGCCGGTAATCAATAAAATAAACAGAAATATTTTTTTCATCCTGAGTTTACTAAAGGAGTTTATTTACCAAAAACAATTTCGTCGGGCAGTTCGTTCTTATCTTCTGTGGGTATGTAAGGAAATTTTTCTTTTAATGTTTGGCCTATCTGTTTTACACATTGCTCAATACCATTGCTGATATTGTCTTTTGTAAATTGCGAAAGCATACCTTTTACAGCATCATCCCAATATGCTGCTCCTGCTTTCTGATAAATACCTTCATCAGCAAACAAAGCAAGTTCTTGATCCTTCATGGCTATATACAAAAGAACCGCATTGCGATGATCGGTTTTTTGCATCTGTAATTTAAAGAATACTTCGGCCGCACGGTCAATGGCATCTACATAAGAATTTTTGCTTTCAACATAAATTCTTATTTCTCCACTGGTTTCTTTTTCGGCTAAGCGTATAGCTTCCACAATCTGCTGTTTATCTTTTGCAGAAAAAAATTCTTTCTTTTTAAAAAATGGAAATATGCCCATTAAAATTTTATTTCGGTTGCTTTATCTGTGCCTGCATCAGCTTCAAAACCATTTTTGGCGTTAAAACCAAATATACCGGCTACAAGGCTTGTTGGAAAACTTCTTACTGAACTGTTATAATCTCTCACTGCTTCATTAAAATCTTTTCTTGCCACTTTAATTCTTCTTTCGGTACCCAAAAGGTCTGTCTGCAAAGCAAGAAAAGCCTTTGTACCTTTTAAATCAGGATATTTTTCTATCGTGATAATTATTTTGTTGGATGCATTGGCTAATTCGTTATGTGCACTATTTTGCTGTTGAAATTTGGCAGCATCTACATTGGCACTTTCAACATTTACAGCCAAAGCCTTACTTCTTGCTGCAGTTATTTCTGTTAAAACATTCTGTTCAAAATCTGCATTGCCCTTTACAACATTTATAAGATTGGGTATCAGATCAAGTCTCCGCTGGTAAGCATTCTGCACTTCACTCCATTGGGTTTGCATACGCACTTCCTTCTTCACCAAAGCATTATAGGTGATGATCAGGAAAATCCCGATCACCACCAATAAGCCACCGATAATGTAACCGGTATATCTTTTTTTATTCATTTTTTTGTAAGATCCGCTTTTAATTATTTCTTCATGTCATCAAAATTCACATCTACTTTTTTCTCTGCACCTGCATCTGCCTTAAAACCTTCTTTTGATTTAAAGCCAAAGATGCCACCCAGAATATTCATAGGAAAAGATCTTACTTTAGTATTATATACATTGATCTCTTCGTTGAATTTCATTCTTGAATTTTTAATGCCATTTTCAATTTCAGGCAGTTTACGCTGCAATTCCATAAAATTCTCTGTTGCTTTTAAAGTTGGGTAAGCCTCTACAGTAGCCAATAAGCGGCTTAAAGCTCCAGTCATCTGGCCCTGAGCTTCCTGGAATTTTGCAATATTTTCGGGAGTAAGATTATCGGCGTTGATGTTTACGCTGGTAGCTTTTGCCCTGGCTTCTACAACATCGGTCAATGTTTTTTGCTCGAAGTTGGCAGCGCCTTTTACAGTGTTTACCAGGTTACCCACCAGGTCCGATCTGTTTTGATATTCAGTTTGAACATTGTTCCAGGCTTTTTTTACATTCTCGTCCTGCTTTACGAGGCCATTGTAACCATTGCAGCCCCAAAAGCCAAGAATAACCAGTATTCCAACTAAGATCAATAATCCTGAACGTTTCATAATTTTTTGTTTTAGATGTTAAGAGTTTAAAAATAATATTTTTCCGGTGAGATTTTATATTAATTATT
>JAYURR010000221.1:0-2797 GCA_043756605.1 Chitinophagaceae bacterium | reverse complement strand
ATATCACTTTTTACAAAAGTGAAGACGGCTACCGGGTAAAACGAAAAAGTAGTATCAGTAAAAAACGACTGGCTACCGACCCGGCTTTTCAACGTACCCGTGAAAACGGGGCCGAGTTTGGCAGTGCCGGTACCGGTGGCAAAATCCTGCGTATAGCATTGCAGGAACTGCTGAAAAATGCTACTGACAGTAAGATGGTGAGCCGCCTTACCCGTGAAATGCTGCGGGTAATACAGGCCGATACCATAAATGCCAGGGGTAAACGCAGGATTATGGATGGCGACCTGAACCTGTTGTATGGTTTTGATTTCAACATCAAAGGTAAGCTTACCACTACCCTGTCGGCACCGTTCAGCCCGGTGATTGACCGTGCTGCCGGGGAACTGAGTATCAGCATCCCTTCGTTTGTTCCAGATCGTATGCTGCAGGTGCCTGAGGGTGCCTCGCATTACCGCATCAACAGTGCCGGTGCAGCGGTTGATTTTGAGCAAAAAAAGCAGGTGGCCGATGTACAGCGTACGGCCATACTGCCCTGGAACGGCAGTGCAGCAGCTGCCGTGCTGTTAACACACGCCTTACCGGCAGGCAGTACCCTACCGCTGTTTCTGGCAATGGGTGTGGAGTTTTACCAGGAAATGAACGGTGTTATGTACCCGCTTAAGGATGCCAGTTTCAACTGCCTTGCGCTGGTGGGTATTTCGGGTTCTTAATTCATCAACCATGCCATTGCCGGTACCTACAGATACCTGCTTTGCAGCATACCAGGCCCCTGCCCCTTTGGGCAAAACGGCAGCCACATTCGGCCTCCGCAATAAAGCACCGGCCCCGGTATTACGCAGTGCAGTAACTATAAGGCAGTTAAACCCCGCAACGGTTATTGCGGGTTTCATAAACCGGTTATGGCTATAAACAGGAAGCACAAATGATGACCGAACCATTTTTTAACGGGCCGGCAAAAACAGGAACCATTGGTGGTTTTATTACGGTATTGCTGATAAATATTGAAGCAGCCGATATTATTAAAACCGCTGTGATGGCAGCTACCGGGGCTGCTGTTAGTTTTTTTGTTTCTGTATTGCTTAATTACTGGCTTAAGAAGAAGCGTACATGAATACGCTGTAACTGGCCCCCGCAAGGGGGCCTTTTTAATCTTCCATCTGTTCCCTTACTTCTGTTTCATCCAAACACATAAAGCGGCAGAATTCCCTTACCGTAACCGGGGCGTTTTTGGGTTTACCGAAGTTCTCCCGCACTTTTTGCAAAATGGCCCTGGCCGTGCGGCCTTTACGGCCGGTAAGGTTTTCTACATCTCTGGCGTACAGTACGATGCGTTTGGGTATGCTATGGTTTGGCGCAGACATCTTATTGCAGGCGTAACAAAATTATTTAAAGCTGTTAAACTATATCATATTATAGCAGCCACACACCGTGTAAATACGGGTGCAGGCTGTTTTCAATAATGCCGGCTACTTTCTGTATGTATGCTAATTACAGCTTCAACCATTTTTGCCTGTTATTTAACAGAAAAAAATGTTAAACCAGTCTGCAAACGATGAAGCAGTTGTGAGCATCCATTTGATTTATTGATAATTTTAATCATATTGCAAACGGAAAACTAATTACCCTTCAGGTTTCAACAGCTTTTTTTGTACACTTAGCAAACTCTTCAAATGCAAACAGCAAACAGCCAGCAAAAAATAAAGATCATCATTGCCGATGACTATGAATTGCTCAGGATTGCCTTTGTAAATGCCCTGCAAAAACAACCACTTTTTGAAATAGTAGCTGAAGCCAGCAACGGTGAACAGTTGGTACAGCAAATCCGGCAATATAAGCCCGATGTTGCGCTCGTTGATGTAAAAATGCCTGTTATGGACGGAATTGAAGCAACCCGGATAATAACGGCACAATTTCCCTGCACCCTGGTATTAGGCTGCTCATTACATAACAATGAATACCTGATTGCAGAAATGCTTGATGCCGGAGCTAAAGGATATGTACTGAAACACGCCTCCCCTGCCGAACTGATAGCTGCCATTATAAGTGTACATAATAACGGATATTATTTTTGCTGTTACGCCACGGAGAAAATAAATAAACTGATTGCCAGTAAAGAATACGATTTTTTTACCAAAGAACGGAAACCACTGCTAACGCAGCGGGAAAAAGAAATCCTGATCCTCATCTGCCATCAAAAATCAACCAAGGACATTTCTGGTATATTGAATATCAGCGTGCGAACGGTGGAAGACTTTCGGAGCAATCTGCTTATTAAAACACAATCACAAAATATCGCAGGCTTGGTTACTTACGCTATCAGGAATGGCATTTTTACCCCGTGAAAAGTATGGATAGTTTTGTGCTGCGCATTTTTTAAATACTGCCTTACCAAGCCAAACTCACAAACGCAATCACGGCACATGGAGATATTTTATATCGGTTGTACCAGTATTTTGTGCAACATTTTTTGCTATCTGTATAACCTGCCGGCCAGGCAAAAACCCTCTAATATTTCAACGTAGTTGGGTGTACTTCTGTGAAATAAATATGGTATTACTTAAGGTTTACCTTCCATTAAGGGCCGTTGCGCAAACTTCTATATGTTTTCCGAACGGCAGTTTTTCTGCCCCCAAAGCAAAGTCCCCCGGTTTTTAACCCGGGGGACTTTATTGTATTGTTTAAAACTCAGTGTTATAATTACCTCACAATCACCACCGGGAACACGCCACTCTCCTGTGTATTATAAACATACAGGAAGTATGTAGCACTTGGAAGCCTGCTCAGGTCAAATGGTAGT
>JAYURR010000220.1:0-2800 GCA_043756605.1 Chitinophagaceae bacterium | reverse complement strand
GCCATGCCGGTAATATGCTCCTGTACAAAGGCATTCAGACTGGCAACCGCATTGCGAACCTGAATGAACGATTTGTTTACACTCTCTTTAAAAAAATAAGTGGCAATAATTAAAACCGGAAAAGGTGCAAGGCATACCAAAGTTATTTGCGGACTTACATAAAACATATATGCTAGCACAGAAATGATTGACAACAGATCGGCAATGATGGGGATTAAACCATCGCTGAAAATATCGTTGATAGATTCAATATCGTTGATGGTACGGGTGGTAAGTGTGCCGATGGGTGTTTTATCGTACTGCGATAAATTAAGATGCAGAATTTTTTTGTACGTGCTCACCCGCATATCCCGTACAACGCTTTGCCCCAGCGATGCTGTGAGAAAAGTGAAGAAAAAACGCAGGCCGGTTTCGAGTAACAATAAAATAATTTGTACAATAGTAATTTCAATAATAAAACCACCTGCCCCATTTATAAAATGCGAAGCGGTATTATCTTGTATGCCATCGTTAATAGTTAGCTGAATAAGAAAAGGCCTTACTGGCGCAATAACAGCCAGCACAATAGCTAAAATCAACGAACCGTAAAATTTATTTTTGTAAGGAGCCGCAAAATGAAATACCCTGCGCAATAATGAAAAATCAAATATTTTTCTTCTTGCTTTGGCTTGGTCGGTCATACTACAAAGGTAAGAGGCGATTGCTGATTTCGGATTGCCGATTTTAGATTGAAGTAGTATTGCTGCTTAACACCAATTCCTAATTCCTAATTGGTTTCAACCATATTGTTGTAGCCTTTTAAAAAAATGGCTCCCAGGTTTTTGTATGGCGGTATATAATCTTCCCAACTTTCTCTGATGGAAGTACTCGCCTCTGCGGCAAATAATTTTGTGAGAGATGCCCACATGTTTTTCCAAACTAATTTTTGGCCCGATTCAAAAGTCTGGTTTAAATAATTAAGAATGGGTCGGTTAATATCGCCTGCACCAATTTCTTTGGTAGATATTATGTGTGCATCTGGATTAACATCAATAATATCGTTTAAATTTTTAAAACCGCCGCAACTGCCCAGCACCACAATTTTTGCATCTCCAGCCATGCGCCTGATGGTACGTGGCAGCCAATAGCTGTGCCCACGATGCACCACCACAGCGGGTTGCATGTTATTTTCGGCCAGGTAATTATTCAGATGTATCTGTGCACTGTCATCCAGGTTGGCATCATTATCCAGCGGGCGGTTTGCATATACCCAAACATTTCCTTTTCTCGATTTTATCTGGTACCACTCATCGTTAAATGTAACTATCCATTCTTTTGGCGAAAACGAATTGATGAATGCAGGAAAAAAAGCTTTACCATCTTTATCGCCATACCAGTAAACCTGTTGTATAATGCGGCCGCTATCGTCTTTCAAATCTTTGTTTTCAATTTCATAAATAGAAGGGATGCCCAGCACACTCGTAAGGTCAATTTTATTGGTTGTATCGGCCGATAAAAAAATTGTTTTTAATAAACCGTAAATTGTTTTGCCACGTGCATTGCCTTTTTCCACAGCATTGTTTTCGTTTGAAATTACGTAGCTCAAAATGGTGCTTTGTAATTTTTTATCAGCAATACTGCTATAACTGTCTGCCACATCTATCGCATCTTCCAGGTTGCCGGTATTATCAAGATTGGCAATAAAACCACGCATCAAAGTTTCGGATGCAGTGGCAGGCATAAGGCTTAAAAAATTATCAAGCTTATTAAAATTGGCGGTCATTTTAATAAATTTTTTAAAGTAGTCGAAATGCACGGTCAGCAGTAACGAATCTGTTCTTGGGGCTTTACCAAGCCGTTGTAAAAAACGGGCATAGCTGTGTTTAAAGCTTGATGTGTAAATATCATTTTCGCCCATTACCATCATAAAATATAAATCAACAGCCGATAAAGAATCGGTTGCCTTCATACGCTGGTTTATATTGCTTAAATCGTGCAACTCATTTATAGGGGTAATAAAATGCTGAATAGCTTTGCTTTTTAAAACTTCCCGCAGGCCATTGGTGCCAAACATAGCTATGGGTGTGTCTTTGGCGGCAGATGTCATTCTTTTAAAATAGGCAATTTCTGTTTGTACCAGCAGTTTAAAATAGCGTACAGTATCGTAACCATCCTTGCCATCGTTCACATATTTTTTAATGCCTTCAATGGTTTTATTTCCTTTTAAAATATCATCTAAAAAAGGAAAATATAAAAGCGCTTTGGGTGTTTTTGTAAGATCGGCAATTGCTTTTACCAGTGGGTTTTTGTTACGCAATATAGCTTTACCTATTTTTGAATTAGAAGCCTGTGCCAGGTTATAAACAGCCGCCGGATTAGAAAGTGAACTGTTTGCAATTAATGAATCGGCAAAAGGTTCATTAACAAAAGGCTCAATGGTTTGCAATATTTTCCCCGGATTGATGGCGCAAAACTTCAGGTACATAATTTTTTTGCTTTCTGCAAATCCAATATTTTCAGTAAATATTTCTGAAAGTATTTTACCAATATTGTACGGAGCTTTTTCAATTTCCGTTGCCATGCTGGTACTGTCAATATTTGCCACCATTATTTTTTCAAAACTTTCCAGCAATTGTGGTGCATACACGGGGTTAAATTCTTTAGTGCGGCAACCATACCTGAATTTTTTTAAAAGGGTTTCAACATAACCCAGGTATTTTATTTTTTGGTTGTTGGTAACTATTCTGGCATTTCGTTCAATAGAGTCTTCCAGTATATTAATTTTCCTGGTCATTATATCAGTAATTACCAGGTTAATATC
>JAYURR010000219.1:0-24961 GCA_043756605.1 Chitinophagaceae bacterium | reverse complement strand
CGGCAAATTTAAAAACGGATTGACCTTCCTGGTAAACAAAATGTTCTTTTGCCAAAACAGTTTCTACGGTGGATGGTTTTACCGATCCGCCGGCTTTCATGTGCAAAAATTTGCTGCCGCTGCCATCACTTTTTAAAATACTGTCTTTAATGCCCAGGTCTTCTTCAACAGCTTCCACCAAAATAGCACCGGCCCCATCGCCAAAAATGATACAGGTGGTGCGGTCGCTGTAATCAATAATGCTGCTCATTTTATCTACCCCAACCACCACTACATTTTTATAGCGGCCACTTTCAATAAATGCAGCAGCGGTAGTTACGGCATATAAAAACCCGGAGCAGGCAGCCATTACATCAAATCCAAAAGCATTGGTTGCCCCAATTTTATCGCAAATAATATTGGCTGTTGCCGGAAAAACCATGTCTGGCGTAACCGTAGCACAAATCATACATTCTATATCTGTTGGGCTGATGCCTCTTTTTTTACAAAGTTCTAAAACAGCCGGTACAGCCAGGTCGCTGCTGCCTTTGCCTTCATCTTTTAAAATTCTTCTTTCACTGATTCCGGTACGGGTACGTATCCATTCATCGTTGGTATCTACCATTTTTTCCAGCTCTGCGTTTGTAAGCCGGTACTCGGGTACATAACCGCCAACCGATGTAATGCCTGCATGTATTTTTTGCATGAAAATCCCTTTTTACTGATTTTGCGTTAATTTGTAACTATGGGTAAAAATAAGGAAAAAGGTTGAAGGGTTTTGGCAGGTTTAAAAAGTTGAAGAAGTTTAAAAAGTTTGGGAGGCTGATAAACCTTTTAAACTTTTTAAACCTTTTGAACCTTTAACGATTTTAACTACTGCGGCTCACAAAAATCCCTTATTTTCGCTACTGACTGTTTATTAACTATGTACGCATATTTGCAAGGAAAGTTTACTTATAAAAGCCCGGCTCAGGTTTATGTAGATGTTAATGGTGTTGGGTACGAAGTAAATATCAGCCTGAACACCTATTCGCACATACAAAACCTGGATGCAGGTAAATTATTTACGCACCTGCAGGTTAAGGAAGATGCGCATGTGTTATTTGGTTTTTTTGATAAGCAGGAAAAAGATATGTTTGTGATGTTAACCGGTGTTTCGGGTGTTGGCGCAGTTACTGCCAGGATGATGTTATCGGCCTTAAAACCCGAAGAAGTGAGTTTGGCGATAGTGCAAAGCAACATAAAGCTGCTGGAGAGTGTCAAAGGAATAGGAAAAAAGACAGCCGAAAGGCTTGTGTTGGAATTAAAAGATAAATTGGGCAAAAATCAGTTAGATGCAAATGTTTCTGCACACATGGGCAATAGTTTAGAAACAGATGCGTTAAATGCTTTAACTGCTCTCGGTATTTCCAAAACACAGGCAGAAAATGCTATCCAAAAAATTATCCGTGCCGAACCAACCGTATCAGGATTGGAAGATTTAATAAAAAAAGCCCTAAAAGCCATTTGAAAAGAACGCTACGTTAATCGATTTACCGGATGTTGCTTATTAGAAAACAAAAATCAAGACTGATTGGCTGTGCTGTATTAGCGGTAACCCTGTTTGTATTACAGGCATACACTGCTAAAGCCACCCCATATCATTACGAAAACAAAATTAATAAAGGGGATACTGTTGTACCCAACTACGGCGATAGCTTAAAGTATCCCATCAGGGATCGCCGCGGCGATTTTTTTGGCAGTGGCAGTAACCGAACCATGGATTTAAAAAGTCCTGCCAATATCAAAGATTCGGTGGTGTACGATCCCGTAACACGCCGCTATATCGTTTACGAAAAAATAGGTTCAAGATACTACCGTACCACAACTACCTACAGCTTTGATGAATATTGGAATATAAAAGGAAAACAAGCTGAAACCGAGTATTTTCAAAAGCGCTCCAATTTAATGAGCATACTTAACCGTGGCAGGATAAAACCCAAATTATCGCTGTACGACAATTTATTTAACCGCCTTTTTGGAAATGGAAAAATAAATATAACACCACAGGGAAATATAGATTTAACTGCAGGTTACCAGGGGCAGAATATAAAAAACCCTACTTTGCCCGAAAGAGCCAGAAAGAACGCCGGTTTTGATTTTGACATGAATGCCCAGGTAAATGTGAATGCAGATATTGGCGGTAAATTAAAATTCCCGATTAATTATAATACCCTTGCCAACTTTGGTCAGGATAATCAATTAAAACTTGATTATACCGGCCTTGATGATGAAATTGTAAAGCGGTTTGAACTGGGCAATGTTGCATTCCCCAGCCGCAGTACACTTATACCCGGTGCCCAGCAATTGTTTGGTGTAAAAACCACGGTACAGTTTGGAAAACTGTTTTTAACGGGCGTAATTGCCAATCAAAAATCGCAAAGGCAATCTGCTAACCTTACGGGTGGCTCTGCCGCACAATTATTTGAAATAAAGGCAGATGAGTATGAAGAGAACCGCCACTTTTTACTGGCCCAGTATTTTAAAGAAAACTATAATAAAGTAATGAGCAAATTGCCCGCCATTACTGCACCGGTTCAAATTTTAAGGCTGGAGGTTTGGGTAACCAACCGAAATGGAACTACAACCGATACCAGAGACGTTGTAGGTTTAACAAACCTGGGCGAAAGCGGTACTAACCCGTCGGGCATACCTTCTAATGGTAGCAACCCATTATATTCAACCATTATTTCAAATCCGGGTAACAGAAACTCATCTCTTGTTTTTAGCAACTTAACAGCTTTGGGCTTGCAGCCCGTTCAGGATTTTGAAAAAACCTTTGCCCGTAAACTGGATTCATCTCAATACATATTTAACCGCCAGGTTGGGTTTATTTCATTGAGCCAGCCATTACAAACAGATGAAGTACTTGCTGTAGCTTATCAATATTCCTTTAACGGAAAAATATACCAGGTTGGCGAGTTTTCGCAGGATCTGCCGCCCGATAGTACGCAAGCCACCCAGCGGGTATTATTTTTAAAATTATTAAAAGCAACATCGCAAAGGCCTGCTTTACCCATTTGGGATCTGATGTTGAAGAACGTATATGCAATTGGATATGGTACTTTAACCCCAACCGATTTTAAGCTGGATGTATTGTATCAGGAACCAGGCCTTGGCTGGAAACGCTATGTACCTTTTGGCGATAAAAACCAGGGGGCTCCAATCATTTCACTTATCAACCTGGATAGGTTGAACAACCAACTGGATCCGCAGCCCGATGGCGTATTTGATTATGTAGAAGGTTTTACAGTTTACTCGCAATACAGCCGGGTAATGTTTCCAGTGCTGGAGCCCTTTGGACGAGATCTGGCGGCGGGCATTTACACCAATCCAAGCCTGCCATCCATAAAAGACAGTTTGTACTATGCACTGTACGATTCTATAAAGGCAGTTGCACAGCAGTTCCCCAACTTAAACCGTTTTGTACTTAAAGGATCTGCAAAAATATCCGGATCATCAGATATCAGTATCGGATATAATATTCCCAAAGGATCTGTAACCGTATCTGCCGGTGGCAGGTTATTGATAGAGGGAATAGATTATGATATTAATTACGATCTGGGTACCATTAAAATTACCAATACGGCCGTAATTAATTCGGGTATTCCGGTACAGGTTAACTACGAAAATAATGCATCGTTTGGCCTGCAAACCAAAAGTTATATGGGCCTGCGATGGGATTATATGGCTAAAAATACGGTGAAGGAGCAATTATCAATTGGTGGTACCATTGTACGTTTAAGCGAAAGGCCTTTTTTTACTAAAGTAAGTTACGATAACGCCAGTTCTGGCGGTACCAACGAACCTATACGTAATGCTATGTATGGCCTTGATGTAAATTACAGGAAAGATATTCCAAGACTTACAAAAATTCTGGATAAGCTTCCTTTTTATAAAACAACGGCACCATCAACCATTAATGTTTTTGCCGAAGGGGCTTATTTAAAACCCGGCCATGCACCACAAATTGGTAAGGGATCAAAAGGCATTATCAATATTGATGATTTTGATGGAACACAGTCTGGGTACGATCTTCGCTTTCCGCCAATAAGCTGGGGCCTTGCATCAGCACCTTTTCAGGCAACCGATCGTACAGGTAGTATCCTTTTTCCCGAAGCATCACTGAGCGATAGTATTCCTTATGGAAAAAACAGGGCAAAAATTGCCTGGTATCAGATAGAACCAACCCTGCAGCAATACAAAGGCCCTAATAATCCTTACTCCAACGACCGTGTTGAGCTGAGCGACCCAAGGGTACGCCAGGTTTACCAGCGTGAAATATTTCCGCAAAGAACAACCGGATTTGGGGAGAGTTTGCTCACCACATTCGACCTTGCCTATTTCCCAACACAACGTGGGCCTTATAATTATGATGATAATGCAGCGAGTGTAGATGCAAACGGAAAATTAAGAAATCCTAAAACACGTTGGGGCGGTTTAATGCGTGGAATTGATCAAACCGATTTTGAAACTGCTAATATTGAGTTTATTGAATTCTGGATGCAGGATCCATTTATTAATTATGGTAACAGGTACCCCAATATATCTAATTCTACAGGTGGTAAATTGTATTTTAACTTAGGTAATATCTCCGAAGATATTTTAAAGGATGGTAAGCGCTTTTATGAAAATGGGTTACCAACGCCCAATGCGCCATCTCCGGTTAGCAATTCTAACTGGGGTAGAGTACCCACAAACCCGGTGCAGGTAACCAATGCATTCAGTAACGACCCCGACGACAGGAAATTTCAGGATATAGGTTTTGACGGTTTGGATGATACTGCAGAAGTTAGAAAACGAGCAGCTTATCTTAACAACCTGGCAGTAAATTTTGGTACCGGCTCTATAACATATAAACAGGCATTATTAGATCCCTCATCTGATAATTATCAATATTACCGTGGCGATGATCTGGATCAGCAACCCGGGCTTGGCCTGGTTGGCAGGTACAAAAATTACAATAATCCACAAGGTAATTCACCCATCAATACGGGTTCTACTTTTTCCTCTGCAGCAACCCTATATCCCGATGCCGAAGATTTTAACCGTGATAATACACTCAATCAAACAGAAGAGTATTTTCAATATATAGTTGACATAAAACCATCTACCCGCCCGGAAATGGCTATTGGTACAAACTTTATTGTAGATAAAAAAGTAGTGCCCATTAACCTGGCAGATGGTAATTTACGTAACGAAACCTGGTACCAGTTTCGTATTCCTATTGAAAAGTATGATCGAAAAATTGGACAGATTCCCGATTTCAAATCTATACGTTTCATACGTATGTTTATGACCGATTTTGAAGACAGTGTGGTATTGCGCTTTGGAGAACTGCAGTTTACCCGCAATGTTTGGCGCAAATACAATTATAAAATTGATACTACGGGAATATATACCCAACTGCCCCCCGGCAGCGCTACGGTGTTTAACCAGGGTGCAGTAAATATTGAAGAAAATGATAAGCGTACACCATTGCCTTACCGCACCCCAACAGAAATACAGCGGATACAAACCTTAAGTAATAATGGTGTAAATCTTTTACAGAATGAGCAATCATTAACATTGCAGTTTTGCAACCTGGCACAAAACGATGCAAGGGCTGTGCAGCAAACATTTGCCAACAGAGATTTGCGCCAGTTCCGCAAAATGCAGATGTACATTCATGCAGAAAAGAATATAAAATCAGGTTCGGGAACACTAAATGATAAAGACCTTACAGCCGTTTTTCGCATGGGTACCGATTTTGTAAATAATTATTACGAGATACGAATACCATTGATACTAACAGATCCGCTTGCCGGAGGCATGGATGCTAATTCTAAAGCCTATAATGACACTTTGTGGAACCCCCGAAACTCGCTTGATGTGGAACTGCAGGCCCTGGTTAAATTAAAGCAGGAACGCAATCTGAATGGCACCATTGATAAAATTTACAGGCAACCACAAAAAAACGGGCACACCTATTCTGTGATGGGTAACCCCAACCTGGCTGAAATAAGGGGCATATTAATAGCTGTTGAAAATACCAAACAACCTACAGCCTGTGCCGAAGTATGGGTAAATGAACTGCGCCTTTCCTCTATTGATGAACACGGTGGCTGGGCAGCATTGGGCAGAATTGATTTGAACCTGGCCGATTTGGGTACCATCTCAGTATCTGCAAATACACATAGTTCGGGTTTTGGAACTCTAGAGCAAAGGGTAAACGACCGTTACCGCGATGATTTTTATCAGTTTGATGTGAGTGCAAATCTTGAATTGGGTAAACTGCTGCCAAAAAAAGCTGCAATGTCAATACCGGTTTTTGCCAGCTATCAGCAATCGGTAAGCAAGCCAGAGTACGACCCGTATGATATGGATATAAAACTGAAGGACAAGGTAAAAGGTGCCACTTCTGCAGCAGCAAAAGATTCCATAAAAAATGCGGCTATTGATTTTACATCAACCACCACTGTAAACTTTACCAATGTGCGTAAAAACCGCACCAGCAGCAAAAAGCCCAAGATTTATGATATCTCTAATTTTGATGTAAGCTACTCTTACCTTAAAATTAAAAATCATACACCATTAATTGAAAGTAATGAAATAACCAGGCACAAATATGGTTTGGGTTACAATTTTGCACCTAAAGAAAGATATATAGAGCCATTTAAAAAGTTGAAATTCTTTACCAAAAGAAAAACACATTGGTTCGATCTTGTGAAGGATTTTAATTTTAACCTGATACCATCGCAATTAAGTTTCAGGGCAGATGTAAACCGCCAGTTTGGTGCCATAAGGCCACGCAGTATAGGTACATCAAAATATAAAATACCGGAAACCTACGACAAGTACTATGTTTTTCAACGTAACTACATTTTTCGCTGGAATATTACCCGCAGTTTGAATTTTGATTTTACAGCCATTAACAACAGCCGTATTGATGAACCAGAAGGAAGGTTGAATACCGGTGCCAAAAGGGATACGGTTTGGCGTAATTTGCTTAAAGGCGGTCGTAACACCACCTATACGCACAACGCTAACTTTACTTATACTTTACCTACAGCAAAATTTCCGTTGCTCGACTGGACAACTATTAGCGTGCGTTACCAGGCTAACTACAACTGGATTGGCGCATCACGCCTGGCAGTAGAACTGGGTAATATTATTGAAAACGGCCAGCAGAGCGAAGCTACTGCGCAGTTTGATTTTAACAGGCTTTACCAAAAATCTAAATGGTTAAAGCAATTAGAAGCGCCAAGTAATAAAGCTGATCAGGAAAAATGGAGGGCAAGAATTACCAGGTATAAAGACACCATTGTAAAAAAGAATGGCAGAAAAGTGGTTAAGAAACACAGAAAAGTTGATCAGTCTGCGGTGCCTTATGTAAACAAAGGTTTAAGGTTTGGTGGTAAGCTGTTAACCAGTTTAAAACAGGCAAGTTTCTCTATTTCTGAAAATGCCCATACCAGGTTACCAGGCTATACCGACAGTACAAAATATGTGGGCCAAAACTGGAAGAGTATGGCACCAGGTGTTGATTTTATTTTAGGGCGACAACCAGATACTACCTGGCTTAATGCCGCTGCCCGAAAAGGATTGATAACAAAGGATACTACATTCAATTCCATTTTTCAGCAAAGTTTTGATCAGCGTATCACCTTCTCGGCACAGCTTGAGCCAATACGTGATTTAAATATTACGCTGAATATGAGTAAAACATTTAATAAAAATTACAGCGAAACTTTCAGGTTTATAGATACTACCGGCGGTACCAATCATAGCTTTAAGCACCTGAATCCATACGCAGGCGGAGGTTTTGATGTATCGTACATAGCGTTTAAAACTTTGTTTGGTAAGTTTGACCCCAACCGTGTTTCTGCAACGTTTAAAAAATTCCAGGATTACAGAATCATTTTATCAAAAAGGTTGGGAGAAAAAAATCCTTACAATGTAGGGCAGCCCGTTGGTGCCGATGGTTATTATTATGGATATGGCAAGTATGCTATTGATGTGCTGATACCTGCATTTTTAGCAGCTTATACAGGCGAGGATCCAAATTCGGTATCACTCATCAACCAGAATAATCCAAACATTAAATCAAATCCTTTCCGCGGTATTAAACCAAAACTAAACTGGAAGGTTGATTACAATGGATTAAGTAAATTAAAACCGTTGGATAAACTGTTTACCAATTTCTCTGTTTCTCATGGTTACACGGGTAACCTGAGCATGAACGGTTTTACATCTGCATTACTTTATCAGGATGTATCGCATTTTGGATACCCCTCTTTTTATGATACCATTTCTAAAAATTATGTGCCTTACTTCCTGCTGCCTAATATCAGTATTGGTGAGCAGTTCTCGCCATTGCTTGGTATAGATATGATGTTTACCAACCAGTTGCAGGCCAAGTTTGAATATTCAAAAACAAGGCAGCTAAGTTTAAGCCTGGTAGATTTTCAGTTGAGCGAAGTACGCAGCACCGAATTTGTAATTGGTGCCGGCTGGCGTAAACGTGGTATGAAGAATCCTTTGAGTTTCATTAATATTAAATGGCCAAAATTCTTAACGCCAAAAGGCGGCGATGGTAAAAAACTGGAAAATGAAATTAATTTCCGTCTTGATTTTAGAATACGGGATAATGTAACAGCCAACAGCCGTTTAGACCAGGATAATAATTTTGCAACCGGTGGCAGCAGGGATATTACTATTTCGCCATCAATAGATTATTTTTTAAATAACCGCATTAATGTGAAGTTGTATTTTGATCAGCGCAGGGTTAATCCTTACATCTCATCAAGTGCCCCCATAGTTAATACCAGGGCAGGTTTGCAGGTGAGGATATCATTAACGCAATAGAAAGAAACGATTTTTATATTTTGCCTTCGGCAAAAAAGATACTGCCACGGAGGCCAGAAGCACAGAAAAAACGCAAGTTGATTCTGTGCTTTTTTGTTTTGGGTGATGTTTGATTTTGCCTTTGGCAAAAAGGGTGTTGCCACAGATTGCTCAGATTAACACGGATAAATTATTTCTGTGCTTCTGTGTTTCTGCGGAGTTAAAAATTTGCGAAGCAAATAAATCCGTGTTAATCTGTGGCAAAAAAATATTTACGAAGCAAATTAGAAATCGTGTTTCTGTGCTTCTGTGCCTCAGTGGCAAACTTCTTTATTCCCTAAGGGAATAAAAGCATTCTATAGTAAACTCCATTCCCGTAGGGAATAAAAAAAAAAGTCCCACGAAAACTCGGAGGACTTTGTTTTAAAACCAAGCACTGGTTTTATTTTACTTTCTTAAGCAGCATTACATAGCCGCAAATATCTTTTTTCTTTTTGTTAACCTGTACAGGCTTTATCATGTGAAATTCTGAAAACTGGGGTATATAAGAATAGCTGATTACATTTCCATCCACATCGCCCCAGTATTTCTTTTGGTAAACAACCTGCTTCTCATTCCAATCGTACATACGCACTTCGTATAATCTTGAGCTCATATCGCCAATAAAAACAAACTGGTACCAGCTACCTTCATTTAATGGAACAATAACCGGCATTTCGTATTCGCTAACCATTTGCATGCTTGCTTCTTTAACTACCATGTAGCCCTGTTTTGCCAGTAAAAGTTTCATGCTATCGGCCTGCTGTAAAATTGAGGGAGACATGCAGGGCTGCTGACGTATAACATCCTGCGCTGAAGAATTTAATCCTGAAAGAATTACTCCAATAAATAATAAAAAGCGTAAATGATTTTTCATAAACTTAACAGTCAAAGGGATAATCGGATTAATAAACAACTCAGCTTTTTGTAAAGCACCTGTAAGTTAACACTTACCGGGTACATTATTACTTACTGATAACGGGTTATAATGGCAATTATTGTACCAAGCTTAATAATTAAACAAGTTTTAATTTTATGCCTGATTTTTTATTGATTTTTATTAAAATAATGAGTATCAGCCTGCTGTGTACAGGTTATTACTAAGTCGTTTATACATACATGCGCAGGTAAATTTACGCAGTAAAAAACCGTATCGGCAATATCCTCTGGCGTTAATGGAGTTAAACCGGAGTAGGCAGCTTTTGCAGTTTCACTCTGCCCTTTAAAACGTACCAGCGAAAATTCGGTTTCAACCGCACCGGGGTGTATGCCGGTAACTTTAATATTGTTTTTTAACAGATCTATCCGCATGGCTTTGGTTATGGCATCTACTGCAAATTTGCTGGCACAATACACGTTGCCTTTTTCGTACACTTCTTTACCGGCAACCGAACCCATGTTTACAATATGCCCTTTTTGTTGCGGCAGCATGTAAGGCAATACCGCTTTGCTTACATACAACAGGCCATGTACATTGCTGTTGAGCATGGTTTCCCAATCGGTTATGTCGGCATTTTCAAAACTATCTTTACCCAACGCCAGGCCGGCATTGTTTATAAGCACATCAATTTTTTGCCATTGTTGCGGCAGGTTTTCAAAGGCAGCATTCACAGCCTGCCTGTTCTGCACATCAAAGCACAAAGGCAATACCTGTACTTTGTATTCATCTTGCAACTGCAATTGTAAATCAATCAATCTTTCATTACGGCGGCCCGTAATAATTACATCGCAACCAGCCGAAGCAAATTTTACAGCGCAGGCTTTTCCAATGCCGGATGTGGCGCCTGTTATTAAAACTATCTTATTCATACATGCAAAATACTTTATGCAGCTCATATAAAAAAGCCTGAAAAATATGTACCAAAGGCGCTTGGTATCCACGTTAAAAATTTTACTTTCAGTTTGAGGTACTGATAAAGAAAAAATCTGTTTTTCAGCTGCACTGAAAAACTGTTAGCCACAAAGGGCCAAAGGCACGAAGTATAAAAAATACTACGCATTTTTCCTTAGTGCCTTCGAGCCTTTGTGGCTAAATTCAATTTTTTAAAAAATTAAATTTAATCTTTTAAAGTACCTTTCACTGGCAGCATGTTCAAAACAGCTTATTTTAATACAGTTCCGGTTTCGCCAACATTTCGACAAACTCAATACAACCTGACAGCTTTTTAATTGTTGCATTACAAAAAAGCCCGGCTAAAATAACCGGGCTAAAAATAAATATGTTGCAAGTGCATTTTTATCTTACCAATATTACCGAACCTTTTCTTTTTAATTTGTTGTTGAGGTAATCAACACCTTCGGCATACCATACGTAGGTAGCCATGTCTTGTTTTTTACCTGCAAATTTACCATCCCAGCCACTGCCGTTTCCGGTGCCGGAGTAAAGCATTTGTCCCCAGCGGTTGTACACCCTAAAAATATCAACCGATTTCATGCCGATGGGTATAGGCTTAAAAATATCGTTGTTGCCATCGCCATTGGGCGTAAAGGCGTTTGGCACCAGCAAATCTGGTTTAATTCTAAATACACGTACCCTTACACTGGCATCATCAAAACAACCAACATTGTTGCTAACCCTTACGGTGTAAGTAATATCATTTTGGGGCAGGGAAATGGGGTTGCGTATTAAAGGATTATCGAGCCAGGTAATTGGCGACCACGAATAATTGATGCTGCCCGATGCACCTAACTGCAAGGGCTGGCCCAAAACCACCGAAGTATCTAAGGTGCTGACTACGGCTTTTATTTTTGCCACAAATACAAACACGGTATCCTTAACCGGTTTGGGGCAACCCTTCACATCCCGTACGGTAACAATATACCGTACATTATCTGTGGGCCTCACCGATCTTGGGTTTGGTATATTGGTTGCTGTTAAAAAGGCGCTGGGGCTCCAACTGTAAATACTGCCACCCGACGCATTTAGTTGTACCGAGTTGCCAAAGCAGATGGTATTATCGGGGCCGGCATTGGCTACAGGGTAAGGTACTGGTGTAATAATGATATCATCTTCGGCAATACACTTACCAATATTGCCCACAACATGGTAAGTGGTAGTTACCAATGGCCTTACAGTTGGATTTTTTATAAAGGGGTTACTTAATGTGTTACCTGCCGGGTTTTCTGTCCATAAAAAACGCAGGGCATCGCTGGTGAGTTGCAGGGTAACCGGGTCTGTTTTGCAGATGCTGGTATCGCCACCGGCAAACTGTGTAACATTATTTACCACCCGCACTCTTATAGTATCGCTGCCGGTGCAGCCAAATGCATCTGTAAGTTGTACCCGGTAAGTGGTAGTAACAGCGGGCCAAACCAGCGGGGTAGATATGTTTGCATTATCAATATTGTAATTAGGCGTCCATAAAAAAGAACCTGCGCCAATGGCATTTAACTGCAGGGTATCAATGGAGCAAATGAGTGTATCTTTTGGTTGGAGGGAAAGTGGGGGTTGATCTAAGATGTCGATGGTTTTTCGAACTGTATCAAAACAGCCTTTGTTGCTGAAAACAATGAAAACTACATTATAACTTCCTATTGTAGAGTAAATATGTGTTGGATTTTTTAGTATTGAAGTATTATTAAGAGATATTGGATCACCAAAATTCCACTCCCACCTGTCCGGCATGCCATAAGTTGCAGTAGTAATATCACTAAACTGCACAGGAATGTTTTGGCATTGTCCGTTTGATGTAAAATCTGGAAAGAAACCAGGATACACTTTTACAGGAGCTGTGGTAGAATCAGAACAGGGTAGGCCACGGTTCACAACAAGTTTTAAAATGTAAATACCAGTATCGGCATAAGTATGGGTTGGAGTAGGCTGTGTGGATGTATTGCCATCTCCAAATTCCCAATCATATGTCTGGATATTCGGATTATCTCTCTCATTTTTGAAATTTACTGTAAAACCATCGCAACTTGTATATTCAGGCTTCAGTTCAGCATCAGTTAATGAGCAGTCTGCAACTTCTATATGTAAAGATTTACGTACTTCAGAAATTTTAATATTTGTTCCTCTTCTGTATTCACTAGCCAGTACGGTAACTACATATTCTCCTATTCCGGGAGCAATGCCGCTAACAATTCCGGTTTGTGAATTTATTGAAGCCAATGGGCCGAGAGGGCTTAATCCTGAATAACCTGAAGAATAAGAAACTAATGCAAATGGAGGAGTCGCTGATGGGTCGGGACCGGGACATGTAAGGCATGTTGGCGGATTGGCATTGGTTTGACCACCACCAGTATATGCTGATACAAAACTATAAACCAATGAATCATTATTGATGTCAGTTGCACTGAAATCAAAAGTAAAGGATGAGTTTTTACAAATAATAGCTGTATCGTTTTGAGAGAATTTTGCACTTGAATTCCTTTCAGCACCGGCAATCGCAGTTCCAGGTATTTGTACAGTCCAGGTTTCACCAAAATTGTTTGATGGTGCCTGAATATTCTCTATATTGATAACCCTGCAACATCTTTGATAACCTACAATATATCCTGCTGCAGTATTTGGAAGTTCTATTTCCACTTGATAAGTGCGTATTTTATAACAAATAAGAGGTATGTCCTCAATACAAGGGTGGCACTGCGTAGTAGCACAATTGCTTGTATTAATATCGCTTAAAACAGGCACAGAAATATTATAAACCTGAGCATTAGTGGAAGCATTAAAAAAAGTAAACGGTACAAAAGCATCAATTTGCCCCGGAGTTAAATTGCATTCGGTATATAGTTTTAATGTAATCCGGTATTGTGAAGTATTAGCAGCAGTCCCAGGTCCCAGGTATTCATAATACAGCCAGCCGCCTTTTGTATGATTAGCGAATGAAACAGAAGTAAGAAAAGAAAGCAGAGTTATAAATAGGAATTTCTTCATACCGTTATTTAAAGCATTTATAAGACTTAAAAATACTGAAAAACGCTGCCTTTTACAATGTATTGTTATAAATGGGTGTGAATTAGCTGCAAAAGTGTCTGGTTTACTTTCTCCGCCTCCTCCAACATGCCCATGTGTGCTGTGTTACGTAAGATGTGTTTATGCGATTTGTTGGGTAAATAGCATTGTTGGATGCTTTGCTCAAAAGGCAGCAGTCAAAAGTCTGTTCACTTGCCAATTCTTTTTGTAATTTTACTGTATGCCAGTAATTTCTATGTTTTATGGTTTAATTATAGCGATGTATTACCTGGATACAAAGCAACACAATTTGCCCCATATACATGTAAAATATGGTGAGATGGAAGCTGTTTTTCAGATACCGGAAGGTGAGTTGCTGGAAGGTAAAATACCTGCCAATAAAGAAAAATTAATAAAAGCCTGGATTGAAATACACAAAGAAGATTTAATGGCCAACTGGGAACTGGCTGTTACAGGAAATGCAGTATTTAGAATTGATCCTTTAAAATGATTTTTTATGAACCCCAGAGTAAACGATGTAAAATATGAACACCCTTATAAATTGATACTTACATTTACAAATGGAGAGTTAAAGGAATTTGATTTTGTAAATTACCTGAATTACCCGGTTTACGAAAAACTAAAAAACCCTGTTTTTTGCAGCACAGTAAAAGTTTATTTGGGTACTGCTGTTTGGGATGATGATATAGATTTTGCTCCCGATACTTTATATATTGAAAGTAAACCTGTTTTAGAAACTACCACATAATTTATTTTAAAAAGCTAAGCAGCACTTCATTTACCTGCTCAGCCTCCTCCAACATGCCCATGTGTGCTGTGTTACGTAAGATGTGTATATGCGATTGATCAGGTAAATAGCATTGCTGCATACTTTGCTCAAAGGGAATGGCTTTATCGTGCTGGCCAATGATAAACATGATGGGTTTACCAAAGCTTTTAAGAACATCCGTTTTATCTGTCCGGTTTATCATGGCATGGTAATAAGCAATGATGGCTTCATCTGTAAAGGCTTTGCTTTTTTCAATTTGCCTGTCAACGGTTTCAGGATTATTGATAGCCCATGTTTCGGTAAATAGATCGGTGATTACGGCTTTTAAAAATTCGAAGGCGCCATTCTTTTTTACAAACTCAATTGATTTTAAGCGGTTGGCTTTTTTTTCATCGCTATCGGCAAATGCAGAGGAATGTACAAGGGCAAAGGAAGATAACATTTCAGGATATTTTTCAGCAAGAGCTAAGCTAATGTAGCCGCCCATGCTGTGGCCGAAAAGGCAAGCCGCCTCCGCCGCGGCGGAGGAACTTTGCATTTCAAATTTCAAAATCTCTTTTATTACTTCAGCGATGCCTTCAATGCTCATATCATTTATTAATTCTGATTGGCCGCTGCCGGGCAGATCGGGAATAATGAGGTAGCAATGGTTTTGCAAAAATTCAATTTGATTTTGCCAGATATCGCCATCTTCGGCAAAGCCGTGGATTAAAACTACGGGCCTGCCTTTACCCGCAGTGCGGTAAAAGATTTTGGAGGATTGATATGTGAAGGTTTTTGATTGCATGTATTTTTCTTTACTTGTGCTGCAAATACATAGTCAGACGAGGACGTCAGACTATGTATTTGCCTTTACCCGCAGTGCGGTAAAAGATTTTGGAGCATTGATAGGTGAAGGTTTTTGATTGCATATATTTTTTTCTGCGGCAAATACATAGTCAGACGAGGGCGTCAGACTATGTATTTGCCTTTACCAGCGGTGCGGTAAAAGATTTTGGAGCATTGATAGGTGAAGGTTTTTAATTCCAATTTTTTCTGTGTTTCTTTGTTTCAGTGCTACATCCAAGGTCAGACGTGGGCGTCAGACCTTGGATGTGGCAAAAGATTTTCTTATGCTTCTGTAAATCAGCAATAAAATTATGGGTATTAAGCCTTCGTTCAATTGTTGTGGCACAAAGTACCAACAAATTAAAAGAGCTACTAAAGCAACAGCAGTAAATATTAAATAGCTTTTTACCCAACTCTTTTTAGTATTTACAAAAAACGATACAATGATATGTGTTGGCCATGCCCACAAAAGATTAAAATTATTTTTGGTCATGCTGTGATCGGTACCAACCCACATAAAAATTAAAATAATGCCTAGCAAACCACTGAGGAAGAAAAACAAGCCGTCGAATACACTGAGTAATGCCTGTGCAAATTTGTTTTTTATAAAGCCAAGTAATACAATAAAAATTGCCATCAACGAAAAAACTACAAAGGGTGTAAAGAAAGTATTTTTTGCATTTTCATTTGTAATGGGATATAAATTTTGAGAGGATAAAACAATTGGATTACTGCTGCTATCTAAACTTTTCATCAGGTTATCTGGCAGAAACTGCATTTGCTCTGCTGTCATAATTCCATCGCAGGGCTGGCCCAGTAAAATATCAATGCCGAGCTTGCTCCAGTCTTTATTATTTTTATCAAGATACTGGTGTATGGCCTGGCGAAACCTGCTGCCAACAGGCATTACAGCTACCTTGCAAAAAGCAGAATCGTGTTGCTTTTTTAAAATATCACGCAGGCGGGTGGTGCAATTATCTAAAAAGAAATCGTATTTGTAAAACTTGTTTTCTTCTTTTAAGTTGTTGTTTAAAAATTGCTGCATGTTTATTTTTTCGGCAGCGGTTAAATTTAAAACCTGCTCGGTAATACCGCGGTTGGTTGTTTCATAATCGTATTTAAAATCGGGGAAAGTTGTTGCAGAAACATAGTAAAGTAACTGGCCCCTAACAAACTTTAAGTAAAAGCCATCATCATCAAAATTAAAAGTGCCGTAGTTGTAAACAGCATCACGCCAGTTATCATTAACGGCTTTGCTGCTGTCAACTATTCTAAAAGCACTGTGCCCGAATGTAGCATACAATTCTTCGCCGGGTGTGCAGGTGAGCAGGGATATGCGGAGGTGGGAGCTATCCTGGGCAAATGTGCTTATTTGCCAATTTGCTAATATGCTGATGAAGAGAAGCTGGAGTAATGATTTTTTCATATAGTTGTTGACCTCACCCCAATGAGCTTCACTCTTTCCCTTCGCTTTGCTCGTGCACTCCAAAAGACAGGGAACTGGAATTGGGCAGATTTTAATTTTAGAATAGTATTTTTAATTGCGTTCAATTAACCGTTCAACAACACTTCGGCTTCGCTCAGTGCTGAATAAAAATAAAATGTACAAGAGTGATTAATTTTTACTCTTTTACTAAAAGAATAAAAATTAATAAACCGCCGTTGCCAATGAAGCCAAATAGAATTAATCAGCTTGGCCCCAAAAAATATCCTGCATAAATCTTTGCATCAATCTTCTCCATTTCCCTCCCCTCGGGGGGAGGATAGGAGGGACTTATCTCGAATAATTCGGCGCTTCCTTCGTTATCGCAATATCATGTGCATGACTTTCCCGCATGCCAGCATTGGTTATTTTTACAAAGGTTGCGTTTTGCAGTTCCTTAATATCTTTTGCACCGCAATAGCCCATGCCAGCCCGTAAGCCGCCGGTAAACTGGTGAACTACTTCCTGTAAACTTCCTTTAAATGCAACACGGCCCTCAATGCCTTCGGGTACAAACTTTTTAATATCATCTTCTACATCCTGAAAGTAACGGTCGCTGCTGCCCTGTGCCATTGCGCCCAACGAGCCCATGCCGCGGTATTGTTTAAATTTGCGGCCTTCATAAATAATTGTTTCGCCAGGACTTTCTTCGGTGCCTGCAAAAACATTACCCATCATTACACAACTGGCACCGGCTGCCAATGCCTTAACCATATCGCCAGTGTAACGGATACCTCCATCGCTGATGATGCCTACATTTTTATTTTTTAATGCTGCGGCAGCTTCCATTACCGCCGTAATTTGTGGTACGCCTGTGCCTGCCACAATACGGGTAGTGCAGATAGAGCCCGGACCTATGCCTACTTTCACGGCATCGGCACCGGCATCGGCCAGGGCTTTTGCACCGGCGGCGGTTGCCACATTACCAGCAATTACCTGCACATTTTTAAAAGATTTTTTTATGTTTTTAAGTGCATCCATTACGCCTTTGGTGTGGCCGTGTGCACTGTCTAAACAAATAACATCAACACCCACTTTATATAATGCTTCAACCCGTTGCATGGTATCGCTGGTTATGCCAACACCGGCACCAACCAATAGGCGACCGAAAGAATCTTTTACCGCATGTGGGTGCGATTTTAATTTTAGAATATCGCTGAATGTTACGAGGCCAATTAATTTACCGGCTTTGTTAACTACCGGTAATTTTTCAATTTTATTTTTTTTAAAAATGAGTTCTGCTTTTTTTAAATCGGTGCCTTCGGGTGCGGTGATGAGGTTTTCTTTTGTCATTACGGAGCTTACTTTGCCTTTGTAATTGGTTTCAAACCTGAGATCCCGATTGGTGAGTATGCCCACTAATTTATGTGCAGCATCTACAATGGGTATGCCGCCTATTTTATTTTCTCTCATTATCCGCAAAGCCTCGCCAATGGTAGCATCGGGGCTAAGGGTTACGGGATCCAGTATCAAACCGTTCTCACTTCTTTTTACTTTACGCACCTGATCGGCCTGTTGCTCAATAGTCATATTTTTATGCAAAATTCCCAGGCCCCCTTCTCTTGCCAACGCAATGGCCAGTGCGGCTTCGGTAACGGTATCCATGGCTGCACTCAGCAAGGGCACATTGAGCGTTATGCTTTTGGTAAGTTGTGTGCTTATGTTTACCTCCCGTGGTAAAATTTGAGAATAGGCCGGCATGAGTAGCACGTCATCAAAGGTTAAGCCGTCGTAAAATTTTTTTGATTTGCTTTTAGCTGCGGGGTTATTTATTGTTGCCATAGGCAAAGATAGCGCAGGGATTTAAAAATTAAAAATTAAAAATTAAGAACGTTGGAAGCTGCTGCCTCAAGCCAGTTTATAAACTTTGCCTGGTAAAGAGATAACCACGTTTTGCATTTCCAGCATCAGCAAAGCCGTTGCAACCGCACTGCTGCTCAAGCCACTTTTAAAATATAGTTCGTCAATTTGTATGCTTTCCTGCTGCTGTAGAATATCCACCACAATTTTTTCATCAGGCAAAAGTTCAATAAATAATTCACGTTGTTTTTTTGCTGTTGGTTTTGGAGTGGAGGTCCAATTCATCATTTCTAAAAAATCCTGCGCTGAATTTATGAGTGCTGCTTTGTTATTTTTTATAAGATAATTGCAGCCTTCGCTCTTTGAATCGTTAACACGGCCGGGTATGGCAAACACATCTTTATTGTAACCGTTGCCCAACTCGGCTGTAATTAGTGAGCCGCCTTTTTTGCTGCTTTCAATTACAACAACGGCATCACACATGCCGGCCACAATGCGGTTTCGTTTGGGAAAATTTTGTTTATCAGGATTGGTATTGCTGATAAATTCAGTAAGTAAACCGCCCTGCCCGGTTATTTGTTTGGCGAGGTTTTTATTTTGAGTTGGATAAATCCTATCGAGCCCATGCGCAAGCACAGCAACGGTTTGCAGGCTGTGCTTTAATGCTGCTTTATGTGCAATGGTATCAATACCAAATGCAAGGCCGCTTACAATTAAAATATTTTCTGATTGCAAATCCTCAATCATCTTTTCGCAAACTGCTTTGCCGTAATCAGAATTATTGCGGGTGCCAACAACTGAAATAATTTTTGAACTATTCAGATCAGCATTGCCACGGTAATACATTAATGCAGGGCTATCGTAACAATTCAATAATCGTTTGGGGTAATTTTCATCGGTTATAAAAAGAGGTGTTATCTTATATTTTTCAATAAATTTTATTTCATCTTCGGAACTGCTGAAATCAGTAAAATCTTTTATTGATTTTGCCCTTACGGTACCAATGCCTTCAATATTATCCAGTTCTTTTCGCTTTGCTTTAAAAACAGATTGAGCATCGCCATACATATTTACCAATGCCTTGGCATGTACATCGCCAATGTTGGGTACAAGGGTGAGGGCAATCTGGTAAAGCAGGTCTTGGTGCATTTTTAAAACAATGGTGCCTGTAAATATATTGTAATATGGCTGAATTTTGAAAATACATCACACAAAATCTTAGAGGTAATTATTTTCGATAGCATGCCTGATGAGTAAAGCAGTATTCTTTACATTTAATTTTGTGTACAGATTTTTACGATGGGTATCTACCGTATCGATACTAATAAAAAGTTGTTTACTTATTTCTATATTGGTAAATCCTTCGGCAATTAATTTTAAAATTTCTTTTTCTCTTTTACTTAAAACAGGCAAGCCTGTTTTTTTTTCTGTTGTTGCTTTATAAATTCTTCCGGCCTCGAAACTAAAATATGTTTTGCCATTTTCTACTGCTACAATGGCTTCAATAATTTCTTCTTTATCTGCATTTTTTAGCAGGTAGCCACTGGCACCATTTTCAATGATCTGTGTTATATAACTTCCCTGGCTGAATGTGCTTAATGCAATTACGGCAATGCCTGCATAATTTATTTTTATCAACTTACATAAATCCATACCATTCATATCAGGCAGGTTTATATCCATTAAAATAACATCGGCTGTATTTGTTTTAAAAAAATCGAGGCATGCCATTGCGGTAGTGGCATAACCTGCCACTTGTATGTTTTTTTCTTTTTGAAGAAATGAAATAATGCCTTCAATTACCAACTGGTGGTCATCTACAATAAATACCTTAATCATTTTTATACGTAGAGTTCAATGTTTACCGATGTGCCTTCGCCTGCCTGTGAGGCTATGTCTATTTTCCCTTTTAAATAATCAACCCGTTGCTGCATATTTTTCAGCCCAATTCCTTTTGCTGCATGTATAAGTTCTGTATTAAATCCCTTGCCATCATCTTCAACAGTAAGCAGCACTTTGTTATTTGTTTTGGTAAGTTGTACCAAAATCTGATCAGCATCGGCATGTTTAATTGCATTGTTGATCAGCTCCTGAACTATGCGGTAAATATACAGGTCTGCTGTGTTACTGAGTAATCTTTCGGTTCCCAACTGCTCAAAAATAATTTTTGTTTTGCCGGATAGCTGCATTGAATTACAAAAATCGAGCAAGGCATTTTTTAGTCCGAATTTTACGAGTGCTTCGGGCATGAGGTTGTGTGCCACTTTGCGCAATTCTGCAATTGTATTATCTAATTGCAAAATAGATTTTTCGAAAGCGGTTACACTTTCTGCATCCATGATCAGGTTTTCTTTCATATTTACAAAGGAGAGTTTTACGCCGCTTAACATGCCGCCCAATCCGTCGTGCAGGTCTTTTGCAAGACGGCTGCGTTCTTCTTCCTGGCCTTTAAGCATGGCATCTATGGCTAATAATTGTTTATCTTTTTCTAATTGGGTTATTAGAGTTTGTTGTAGTTTTTGTTTGGCTCTAAAGTTTCTGTAACCTAAAAAGCCAATTAATATTAATGCGGCAGCACTGCCAAATAATATTTTGTTGAGTGTAGATTTTTGTTTGTTAGCTGTAGTAAGTTGTTGTAATTCTTTTTCTGATTCTAATTTGGCAATGGCATTTTTGTTTTTTTGCGAAAAAAGAGAATCGTTGTATTTAAATTTAGCTTGTAAGCTGTTATACGCATTTTTGTAATCACCGTTGTATGCCTGCAGATCTGCAAGATTGCCGGTAAAATATAAACTGGTATATACATTTTTACTTTTGGCAGAATATAATAAACACCTGTTAAAATATAGCTCTGCTTCTGATAAAAGCTTGGCCTTTGTACCGGGCATTCCATTGCCATTAATTTTTGTTGAGAGCAAATCATTTTTAGCTATGGTAAAATACACTTCTCCAATGTTGCCGATATTATTTGCAGAAAAAACACTTTCCGGAGCAATGGTATCAAATATCACCTGTGCCTTAAGCATCATCTCTCCGGTTTTAATCATATTTTTTTCAGCATAAATAATGGCCCATAGCGATAATACCCAGGCCATGCTGTAATGAATATTATTTTTCTGCAACAAGTCGTAGGATTGTGCATAATATTTTTCAGCCGAATCAATATTGTTTTTCATGCTGTAATAATCAGCAATGCTTACCAGGCCAAGGGCTTTTTCTCTGGGGTTAGGACTTACCTTATCCAACTCAATTGATTTACGGGCATATTCAAGCGCAGACTCTGCTTTATTTTGAAGAAAATTAATTTTAGATAAACATCGGTAGTTGTATTTTGTAATGCTGTATGCCTTCAGTTCTTTAGCTACATCCAGTGATTGGATAAAATATTTTGTAGCATTTACATAATCGCCTTTGTTTTGATAAATGGTGCCAAACTGCGAAAGATTATTTGCAATTTCTTTTTTGTTTTTAAGCCTTTTATTTATGTCGTATGATTGTTCATTCAGCACTAAAGCCTCATCTGGCAATGATTTTGCAATTTTAATATTAGATAAGGTGCTCAATGCACCGGCACGTAATACTTCTGAGTGTGCCGTGGTTGACATTGCCATTAACCTGTTTGCAAAAATCAATGCAGAGTCGGGATATAATTTTAATAAATCTTCTGTTTTATTTCTCAGCTTTTCAAAATCAGCAATCAACATTTTTGAATTTTGTGCAAAATCCGGAATCGTTTTTGACAAAAACATTAAGAGCAGTAAAACACGAACCAGGTTTTTAATTCTCATAATAAAATTATAAAGTTGCAGCTTTTGTAAAGTATCTACTTATTTTTCAAACCTCCAAGCTTTTCTGTAAAAATCACCCCTTTACGTGATGGTGGTTCATCTGCCGGTTAACAATATTTGTTCGTCAATTGTAAATTATTGCACAGCTTTTAATTTTTAGAATAAGGTAAGAAATTGAGATAAAGTATTTGTGGTTTGCAAACTCAATACCTGAGTTAATTTGTAAAATGATATTGAAAACCAATTGAAAAAATATAAAACGGTCCATGAAAAATATTATTCTTTGTATAGGCCTTCTGTGTATGGTAAATGTTGTGTTGGCGCAGTCTTTCGCAATAAATACAGATGGCAGTATTGCTGATGCAAGTGCTTTGCTTGATATTAAAAATAGCAGCAAAGGTGTATTGATCCCACGTATGAGTAAAGCACAAAAAAATGCAATTGCAGCACCGGCTACCGGCTTATTGATTTTTCAAAATACACCAGATAGCATTGGGTTTCATTATTATGATGGTACAAAATGGTTGTGGCTTGCTGCAAGTAATAGTATTGATACCATTGCATGGAAAACAAATGGTAATACCGGTACAAACACTGCAACACATTTTATGGGTACAAAGGATAATATACCACTAAGCTTCAGGCAAAATAATAAGTGGATTGGGAGATTAGATGCAACAGCAAAAAATTATTTTATAGGTGCAGCCAGTGGGTTTAATAATATTGGTAATAGTAATGTAGCAATTGGCGATAGCGTGGCTTATAACAGTAATGCTTCCAATGCTGTTATTATTGGCGACCATGCCGGGTATAATATAAATAATTTTAACGGCGGTTACCGGAGTGTAATAATTGGTGATTTTGCTGGCGATAGCAGTGTTGCAAATCGCACAACGATAATCGGCAATCTGGCTGGAAGAAAAAATATAACAGCAGGAAATATATTTATCGGTACATCGGCAGGCGAAAATAATACAACCGGATACAATTTTTTTATAGGCGATAACAGCGGGCTTAAAAATAAAACAGGCACCTACAATACATTCATTGGCAATTACGCAGGCAATAATAATAATGCCAATAATAATACTGCGGTTGGTGTATCGGCTTTAATTGCTAATGCAACATCAGATAATAATACGGCAGTGGGCGCATTTGCATTATATCAAAATAACAGCAGGGGAAATACAGCCATAGGGGCTTATGCGTTAAATACACTGCAATCAACTACAAGCCTGTGGAATGTGGCCATAGGCGACAGTGCAGCAATTAATTTAGCATTGGGTGCAAATAATGTAATAATGGGCGCCTGGGCTTTTAAAGACCATACCAATGGCAGCAGAAATACCGCCATAGGAAATTTTGCCATGGGCGAAAGTACCAATGGTAATGATAATACTTCTCTTGGTGAAAATAGCCTGGCAAATACCAATAGTAATTTTAATACCGGCATAGGTAAAAGTGCAGGGGTCACCAATTTTAATGGGACTAATAATACTTTTTTGGGCGCATTTGCAGATGTTGGTATAAATAATTTAACCAACGCTACAGCCATTGGATATAGAAGCAGAGTTGATGTAAACAACGCTATTGTATTGGGCAGTATTAACGGTGTAAACGGTGCAACGGCAAGCACCAATGTAGGCATTGGTACTACCAATCCGCTTACAAGTTTAGATGTGGAAGGTGGCATAAGAACAAGGTATAGCGGCACTGCAATCAGAAACGTAACTGCAGGTTTAAATATAATTGGTGTACCCGTTAACCCGCCGGTGCCTGCCGGTTGGGATTTTACAAATACCATGGTTTTAGTTTCAATTGTGGATGGAACAACGGGTAGCATTTATCAGACAAAATTAGTATCTGCAACGCAAATTAATGTGGATATGAATGCCAATTTTGGGGGTGCCACAAGATTTAACTATATCATTTTTAAACTTTAAAAAAAATGTTTTCGTAAGATTAAATTCATTTTTATTAAAAATACAAATGCTAAAATTTGGGAAAGATATTGCTGGTAAAGAGCGACTGATGCTGACTATTACAGGAAGTATAATAGTAATAGTAGTTGCCTGGATAACCGGTACACTGTTTATGCCAAAAAGAGATGCTGACAAAGAAATGAATAATAAAACCGGCATGTGGATACATAAAAGCGATAGTGGTTTTACAAGAATGGAAATTAAAGAGAGCGGATATTTTTATTACGACCAGGTGCTGCATAAAGGCAAATCAAAATTTTACAAAGGCGTTATAACAACGGAAGGCCCCCAATTTTATAACCGGCTTTTGTTAATTCCTTTTAATGCAGATACATTGCTTGATCATAGAATTTTGGAATCAGATGAGCATCATCTTAAATTAAAAAGTATAAAGGATAATTCAGAAATCGTATTTACAAAATAACCTGTAGTTAGATGAAAAAAAATTTTTCAATATTGTTTTTTATGCTGCTTTTTTTTACAGGTGTAAAAGCAAATACCAATAGCGATACT
>JAYURR010000218.1:0-7845 GCA_043756605.1 Chitinophagaceae bacterium | reverse complement strand
TAAACACGCCAACGCAAACCAGGTGTTTGTAAAATGTTTTGAAGAAAACAGCAACCATATAATAACTTACCAGGATGATGGTAAAGGAATAGATACTGCCGCCGGCCAAAAACACGGCATGGGTATGCAGAATATAGAAGCTAGGTTAAAAATGGTACAGGCACATTATGAATTACCGCATGTTGCAAAAGGATTTTTTATGAAAATAATAATACCGGCTAATAAGGCTGTTTAAATATGATTGATGAAATTTTAATTTCGCTGATTGACGATCAGCAGCTTTTTAGAAGCGGACTTGCCGGGCTGATAAAATCGGTGCCGGGCTTTACTTTATTATCCGAAGCTGAGAACGGGCAGGTTTTTATTAACCAGTTGCAAACAGGTACAGTATTACCCCATATTGCACTAATTGATATGGAAATGCCGGTGATGAACGGTGTTGAACTAAATGCTGCTTTGCAAAAAGATTATCCTTCTATAAAAGTAATTATTTTATCTACCTACAACCAGGAGCGGTTTATTGCAAGAATGATAGAAGCCGGTGCCTGCGGCTATCTTACTAAAAATTGTGAGATTGAAGAATTGAAAACAGCCATTCATTCTACCTGTAAAAATGGTTTTTATTTTAACCAGGATACGCTGGCGGCCATGCGTAATACATCGCAATACAAAGCAACCGATATAAAAAACATCAGCAATGTTGCCATAGAACTTACTGCCCGTGAAAAAGAAATACTCATCTTACTCTGCAAAGAATTATCCAATATCGAAATTGGAGAACAGCTTTTTATCAGTCCACGTACGGTTGAAGGCCACCGTAATAATCTTTTACAAAAAACCGGCTGCAAAAACACGGCAGGCCTGGTAATTTTTGCCATAAAAAATAATTTTTTTGAGATAGGCCTTACTTAGCAAGCCCTCCACGTATAAACACCTGATTTAAAAAACAGTATAATAACCCTGTTTTTGCCCGTATTTATAGCCTTACTTTAACTTTACAAACCAGTTAAAAAAGAAGTTGACTTACCGCCAAAAATTTTAAAGTTCTGTTACCACATCATATTTGTTCCTGCCGATGTGCCTGAATGTTTGAACCATCTAACATGTTTGGCAGGAAGTTCCATGGGGTTTTCTAAAAGTAAATGTCGCCTGTGTTTCTACACGGGTGACTTTTTTTTTAATCCTTCTCCATAAAACAAAGCAAGTACTTTCACCTGTTTATCTTTTCAGGTGTAAACACGCTTTTTTTAAAATCAACAGAGTGTTAGTTTTATTATATTGATATTGGATCTGGTATTAACCTCAAAAAATTAGACCCTACACATCAAAAAAGCCTTAAAGCAAGCAGCCGGGTTACGCCGTTGGATTGCACTTTAAGGCTTTTTTTGCACTAAATTATTTGTAGTACTTACCCTTTTATCAATTTTTTGGTAACGGTACCTTTGGCTGTAACCAATTTAAATATATACACACCTGCCGGCAACTTATTTGTAAATAAAATTTTATTACCAATAAAATTTGTGGCCTGGTAAACTAATTTGCCACTCATATCATACACAAAAACCTGCTTTACCGCTTCGTTTGAATATATGGATACAACATCGTTAAAAACATTTGGCCCAATGGTAATTTGCGGCCCGGTTTTATCAAGCGATATTTTAGCAATTTCGCTGTATTTAATGTGACCCGTTTTATCAATAATTTTTAACCGGTAATAAATATATTTTGCAGTTGCTGCATTTGTTACCGCATTTACATCGCTGTAGTTGTATGTATTTGCAGCATTGTTTTTGGCTAATACAGATGCTATCGGTAAAAAACCTGCTCCATCATAACTTCTTTCCAAAACATAATTATTTACATCCACTTCATTTTCTGTACGCCAGTTTATCAGTGCATCCTGCTCTTTTTTTGTGGCTGTAAAATTGATCATGCTTACAGCAAGCGGTGTGTTGAATGAGCCGATGATTTCAAAATCATCAATAGCCAAACCGGGGCCGTTTGTATTTGTATCTGATTTAAAGCGGAACCTGAAAGCCACGCTGGTACGGCCTGATAGCAGAATGGAAGGATCGAAAAAATAAGTTGTAAAAGTTGCTGATAAACCGGAAAACATAGCTTCATTTGCCGGAAAAGAAGTACTGCCAACATTATTTGCATTATTATACCACCCGGCTAACACACTGGTACCAAGCGGCAGCCAACTTCTTCCGGAGTCAACAGTGTATTCCATTCTAAAGCCATCATAATCTGTTTCAAGATTATATTTTGCCTTAAACCGCATCAAGTAAGATCCGCCTGCAACAAAATTAAAATTTGGTGTCATCAGGTTTACTTCGGCATTATCTGAATAGGTAGTTGTTGTTAAACCAGTTACCCAGGCAAACGAACCGCTATTGGTTCCGTTTTTTCCGGCAATGGCCGAGTTGCCTCTTTCCCATGGTGTGCCGCCAATATTATCTGCTCCAAAGTCAAGCGGGTTTGTTTCAAAATTGCCACCTTGTGCCAATGTGTAAGGTGTACCCCTATTGGGTAATATCTGTATCAATAAATTTTTTGTTATGGTAGAAGCTCCGCCGTTAATAGTTAATGTAACACTATACTGCCCTGCTGTGTTGTAAATATGTGTTGGATTTTCGGCTAAAGATGTACCGGCATCTCCAAAGTTCCAACTCCAGGATGTGCCTTTGTAAGATGTGCTTGTAAACTGAATGGGTACGCCTCTGTAGCTTATCAGTTTATCTGCGTTGAACAAGGCTGTAGGATCGGCAAAAATATCTGAATAAAACAATCCACGCCCATGGGTGGCCGCAGTTATCAGTTTATCAGATGTACGCAGTTGCAGCATCTCTACCCTAACATTTGCAAGCCCCGAGTTGCTGGCACCCCAAACGGTTGATGCACCGTTTAAATTATCTGTGCTCCACACGCCCAGTTCGGTAGCAATTACCACCTGGTCGTTATTATTGGGGCTAAAAATTGCCCAGCGGATGGGCATATCGGGCAGGTTACCTTCTACACTTGTCCAACTGGTGCCCCCATTAATACTTTCCCAAATGCTGTTAACACCGTAGTTAGAATAAACAGCCAGCAAATGATTATCGTTGCCCGTTTCAACTTCAATACAGTTAAGGTAAGCCGCCGGGAGTCCGGTGCTTACATTGGTTGTTGTTGGTGCTCCGGTGTGTGCATTATCAACCCGAAACACATCGCCATTGGCACCAAAAAAAACACGGTTGGCTGTATTAGGCGAAACCTTTACACAGGAAACCTGGCCACCAAAACCTGCAACGGTAACCGATGCAAATGTGTTACCGGTTTGTGGATTATCCCAACGGGTGTAATTATTGGTACCATTGGCACAGTACATTCTGTTGTTAACATCATCATAATCGGTTGGGTTAATAAAGCGGCCACCGGTTGTAGATGCTGCCGTAAAACTTGCACCACCATCTGCAGAGCGGTAATAATTATTGTTTACGTAAGATGTAAACTGGTACTGCGGCTGGTTTTGATCTATATGCACAAAAGCGCCATCGCCGCCGGTTACCTGCGTTGTATTTTGCACCACGCCTTGTGTAAACTGATGAGATCCATTATCCTGTGCGCCAGCCAGAAAATAACTGTTTAATGCCGTTGGGTGCATGGCGCATGAGTAAAATTGTGCAGTTACATAATTGGTACCTTTATCTTCAATAGTTGGCACAGCCGTGTTGGCATTGGCAGTGCGAAACACGCCACCATCATTTGTAAAATATGCTATGGATGAGCTGCCTGGTTTGTAAAGAATATAATGCTGATCGGCATGTGCGTACGTAAACCCAAAGCCGCCATACCAGTGGGCTATCTGCGTCCATGTGGCGGCGCCATCGGTTGATTTAAAAATATCTACGCCGCCAACCATCAGCACATCTTTATTATTTGGATCTACGGCAATGGTAAGGTCGTACCAGGCCTGCCCTCTCGAAAAATCAGTTGCAGGTATTCCGCCATCGGCATCTGCAGGTTCGGTACGTGCTACCCAGTTTGTACCGCCATCAACCGTACGTATAATTCCATTGACCACGTTTGCATTTTCAATTAAAGCAAATGCATAATTGGCATCGTTGGGTGCGCAGGCAACTTCAATTCTGGAAGCGGCTATGGGTAATGTTTGTGCTGCGGCAAAAGTTACACCTGCGTTGGTTGATTTATGCATGCTGCCATCTAGAGTGGCATACACATCGCCATTGGCGGCTATTTCAACATCGTACGATAAATTACTTGCTGCACCGGTAATGCCCATGCCTGCACCTAAAACCTTTGTAAAGTTTGTGCCGCCATTTGCAGAACGTTGTAACCCTGCGGTATTGGTTGCAACAAAAACAACACCTGTACTGCTGATTGCCAGTTTTTGGTTGTTGCTGAAGCTGGTATTGTTGGTACTGGCAAGTTGCGCCCAGGTGCTGCCACCATCCGTTGTTTTCCAAACGCCAAGGCCACGAATAGCATCGGCATTAAAATAGCCCTCTTCCCCCGTACAGAAATACATGATTAGCGGATTGGATGGGTCCTGCGCAATGGATGTAACAGAAAGATTTCCAAAGAAATCATCAATTGGTGTCCAGTTAGGTTCCGCCGCCAGCATATTAGTTGTTTTCCAAAGCCCACCTCCTACACTGCCTGCCCATATTGTGTTTCCGGTTGCATCGTTGGCATCTATCAGTAAAGATCTTGTTCTGCCACCCTGGTTTTTTGGCCCCAGCGCATGCCAGCTTACACCTGGCAATACTGCATTGGTTTGCGATTGCCACAACTGATCCCGGTATGTTTTTGCTTTTAGTAAACGATCTGTTGGAATATAGCCGAGTAAAGGATCTTTCGTCATCTCAACATCCCTTTCATGCGCTTCCCGTGGGCCATCTTCTTTCTCTTCTTTAAGCGTATTTTTGCTTACTTTATGATTATTACAGGATAAAAAAATGCTGCTGATGAGGATTAATGTAAATATTTTTAAGCAGGTGTTTTTTGTAGATAGTTTTATCATAAGATTATTTTGCCAGGTTAGATATCAGATCAAGCATTTAAAAAATACCCAACAGCTATGGTTAGGTAAAAAATATTGGTTTTTTATTTAAAGATTATCAGCTTTAAACGAAGAAAATACTGTTTTTATTATATGAATAACAATATTCAAGAGCTTTTAGCCCAAACGGATATTTACCTGGTTGACCAGATTATGAAAGGACGGTATAAACCGGATGATTTTATACTGGATGCCGGTTGCGGCAACGGGAGAAATACGTACTGGTTTTTGCAAAATGGGTTTCATATAAAGGGCATTGATAATAATGGAGTTACCATTGAGGAGTTAAGAAATACTTATCCGGATTTTAAAGCGAGTTTTATGATTGCGGCGGTTGAAAATACAGGTTTTGCAAATGGTACATTCAACCATATTATCTGCAGTGCTGTTTTGCATTTTGCTGCAGATATAAAGCATTTTAATGCCATGCTATCAGAAATGGTACGCATTTTAAAACCCGCTGGCACACTGTTTATACGGATGGCTGCCGATATTGGAATTGAAAATAAAGTTGAACTGATTGCCGACGGGGTTTATGCAATACCTGATGGATCTGTAAGGTTTTTACTAACCAGGCAATTGCTGGCAAATTGCATGCAGCAAAAATAATCTTAGCTTTGCTGAACCTATTAAAACCACCAATGTAGCTGATGTGAGATGTATGAGCACATTGCTTTTGCAAAAAAATGACCCTTAATAAATAATGGATAACAGTATTGGCTGCTTACCTTGTTTAGCAATATAACCTTTTAATGTTTGCAGAAATTTTGTGGAAACCATCGGGCAGCCATAGCTGAAACAAAGAGGATAATCATCGTAAGCAACTTCGGGTATGCAACTGTGGCCGTGCAAAACAATAGCTCTCTCCAAAGCTTTATTATTGCTACTATCCAAACCATGTAAACGGTAAGAAAATCCATACATTCCTTTGTAAGATGTGCCTATTTTATATTTGCCCAGCGATGTGCAACGACTGTCGGGAATGTTTGAAAATAAAAGCTCGTTGCGATAAGTTTCTGAACCAGTTCCATGTGATACGTAACCTGTATTTATGATTGAATCTTTTTTAAGATCGAAAACAAAAAAGCGTTTTTTAAAAGAAGGGATACGCATATCAACCACAAATGCATATTTGGTATTGCATTTATTTTTAGCTGCATACATTTTAAGTTCATTACGGTTGTTGTTAACTTTTATCATTTCCTGCTGTAAATTATAAGCAAGCGCAGCATATCCATAATTATTATTTGAACCTGGCAGCGAAGCATTGTTTTTTAATTTGGTTGTGATAACCTCAGGTCCGGCACGTTTATCTTTCCATTTTAAATAGAAAAAAATATTGCCGGCAAACAAAAGAAAAATTATAATAGCAGTTATTATTTTGTACATTTTTATTTTTTATACAGATATGAAATTAACCAAATAAAGCAATCATTTGCATTATTACAGTAGTTTTGCCCTTAAATATTAAAAATGAAAAAACTTGCGATCTCGTTGTTCAGCCTTTTTTGTATTGTATCTGCAAAGGCACAAACAAGTATAAAATTAGAAGATGTAAGTAAATATGTTGGCGATAGTGTTACCGTTTGCGGCAAAGTTGCCGATATGCGATATTTTGAAAATTCTAAAAATAAACCTACCCTGCTTAACATGGGTGCTAAACACCCAAATGCTTTACTAACACTGGTTATATGGGAAAATGCCAGAGCACTTTTTACCACAAAAGTAGAAGATTTGATGGACAAGGAAATTTGCATTACCGGTCGAATTATTCTATACAAAGAAAAGCCGGAAATTATTATTGATAAGCCTGAGCAGATTGTTGTGCAATAACATTTTTTTCAATTGCTTTAAGTTAATTGAATTTAAGAGGTATGTAAAGACTTCTTCATATTTTTTTACTGCTTCTATTTACAGCCTATATATGCTTTAAACTAAAGTTTGAAGCAGGCGTAGAAAATAAATTTCTATCCATCTTTCTTAAATGGTTTTATTACTCAACAATCCGGTTGGTTACTTAATACAAAAAATGATTAATAAACAGCACAACTTATTTTAGGTTTACAACTACATGTGCTTTTAAAATAAAAATCCCTCCGGATAAACCGGAGGGATTTTTTATATATTTTAAGTAACTATTAATAGTTGCTCAATGTCATTTCTACTCTTCTGTTTTGTGCACGGCCTTTGGCTGTTTTGTTATCAGCTACTGGTTTGGTTTCGCCATAACCAGTAGAACTTAAACGGCTTTCATCAATACCTTTACCAACTATATAAGCTTTAACCGAAGCTGCTCTTCTGTTAGATAAATCAAGGTTATATTCATCCTTACCCTGATCGTCGGTATGACCATCAACCTGTATTTTGTAAGATGGATTTTGGTTTAAAATACCAACTACAACATCTAAACGCTTGTTAGATTGAACTAATAATTTATCACTTGCAGTAGCAAAGAAAACATTCTTAGCTGCAATGTTAACAATCTCCCTAACTTTCTCATCAATGATAGGACAACCGAAGTTAGACGCTGGTCCTTTTTCGTTGATACATTTATCTTCTTCATCGTTTACACCATCACCATCTGTATCAGGGATAGGGCAACCTTGATAACGTGCAACACCTGGTACAGTTGGGCACTTATCTACTTCGTCATTGATACCATCTTTATCAGTATCAGGTATTGGACAACCCTGGTAACGGGCTAAACCTGGTACATCAGGACATTTATCTTCAGCATCAGTGATTCCATCACCATCCATGTCTGGACAACCTTGTAAGGA
>JAYURR010000217.1:0-7867 GCA_043756605.1 Chitinophagaceae bacterium | reverse complement strand
ATTTTAAAAACTGGGTTGAATTACGCAAAACTGCTTTAGCCGATAGCAGTAAAGAATACCCGGTTTATTTTGTACTGGCAGATGGTGGCGCATCCCGTTCGGGTTACTGGAGTGCTTCGGTAATGGCGAGTCTGGATAGCCAGACGAATGGCAAATTAAGTGCTCATCTTTTTTGCCTCTCTGGTGCATCTGGCGGCAGTTTGGGCAATGCTGCCTATTTTAATTTATTGCGTGCAAAACAAACTGACACTACTGTAAAAAATGCAGATGGAATTAAAATAGTGCAGGATTATCTTGAAACAGATTTTCTCACTTATACCATTGCCCGTATGCTTGGGCCAGATGTATTTCGATATGTTTTGCCCTTGTGGTTTATTGATGACAGGGCAGCCGCACTGGCCGATGTAATGGAAACAGGTTCTGGCAAAGAAAGCAGACTTTATAATACCATGTCAACCGCTTTTTCAGAAATCATTACACAAAAAAACAAACCATATACTTTACCCATCATCTGCATAAATACTACCCGTATGCAGGATGGAATACCTGCAGTAATAAGTAACATCAACATTAACGATTACCGTTTTAATAAACGTGTTGATCTGCTAAGTTTACTGGGCGAAAAAAGAGATATAAAAATGAGTCAGTCTGTTGTGCTGGGTGCCAGTTTTCCTTACCTGAGCCCGGCCGGAAGAATGAATGATACAACAGCAGCCGAAGAGAGTAATTATTTTGTTGATGGTGGATACTTTGATAATTCCGGCTCTGGCATTGTTAGCGAAATGATTAACATACTGGTGCAGGATACCTTGTATCAAAAATATAAAAGCAAACTAAAATTTTATGTGCTGCATGCAACCAACAGTCCGCAAGGCGATTCGTATTTGAAAACAGTGAACCCATTGGTAAACGATCTGGCTGCGCCGGTAAAAACGCTTGTTGGCGCATACGGCACCCAAACTATTGTAAACGACCGGCGTTTATGGAACCAGTTAAAGGTGATGTACCTCAATGAAAAACATTACATCAAATTAAATTTGTATAATACCAGCATAAAAATTTCTTATCCAATGGATTGGGTAATTTCTGATACGGCTTTGGCCGCAATAAAACAAAGGCTTTATTCAAACGGAGAAATAAGCAAACTTGTAAATGAAATGAACAGGCCATAATAAACTTGTAATCAATTATTACACATGGCAATTTCCTCAATAGTTCTTCTTCTGTTTCCGTTTAATTGCCGGTAAGTAGATGGTGTATAGCCTGTAGTTTTTTTAAATTGTAACGACAGATGAGCTACGCTGCTGTAATTTAATTTGTTAGCTATCTGAGTCATATTTAATTCGCCATACATCATCAGTTCTTTTATGTGTTCTATCTTTTGTAGTATTATGTACTTTTCAATTGTTATTCCCTGGTATTCCGAAAATACCTTGGCCAGGTAATTATAATTCAGGTTTAATTTTTCGCTGAGAATGTAGGATATTTTTATGTTTGGCCTTTCATCAGAATAATACACCAATTCTGTAATAACAGCCCGTATTTTTTCTACTAATATTGTTCTCTTATCATCTACAACCTCCAACCCGTATTTTTTTAAAGAATCTTTTAATAATTCTTTTTGAAACATACTTAATTTCTGATCTACTTCCACTTCTCCAAGTTCTACTGAATTATAATTGATACCAAGTTTGGTTAACTCTTCCTTTACAAACATCTTGCAAGGTGTACTTATCATATGCTTTACAAAAAATTTCATACTCTTTACTTTTAAAATGATTGTTTGTTTGTTTGTAATTTAAATTATTCCAAAACCCTGCCATATTACTTAATATTTACAGTACCTGTTGAAATACGCCACCTTGCTGCTGTTGATAGCTTATAAAATTAAAATTAAAACAAGCAGACACTTTGCTGTGGAAACATTTCTACACTTTGAGTATAAAATACGGTTAAAATATATCCTTTATTTATTTTTATCTATGGCAAAAATCAAACTTGCGATAGTGATGCGATAGCAATAAGCCAGAAAAAAATCCAGTCATTCTTGTTTTAAACGAAGAGGTGTTTTGTACCGATTTTTTTTCAAAATATTCTGCATGTTCAATTTTCATTTCAATTAAAATATTGTTCCAGGGCAGGTTTTTATAATTTTGAGAAAAGTCGTTTTTAATAACCTTGGCCTTACCTTCAACATGCAGCCTGTAAGCACCGCCCTTTTGGCTAAAAGTAAGGCTGGCGTGAAATCCGTTCTCTAAATATTGTGCGGCATTACCATAACCTTTTGTGTAAAAAAGCATGTTACCTTCTGCATCAGATTGTAAAGCAGAAACTATATTATTTGGAATCAGCAATTCGCTTTCATTGGTATCAGCCTTAAAAAAAGCAATTTTAGTTTCAGCAATTTTCTTTTGCAAAAAATTCAGTTCCTGGTATTTGTGCATCATAAATCTTTTTTTTGGTTTGTAAAAAAAATTCCACTCAGCCAAAGGGTAAATTTTTGTTCCCGCTATATATATGTAACCATTAATTATGCCACTCGTTTAATAAATTGGTGCAGGTGTCTGTTACTGCAGTTTCCATGTACCGCTGTTTTGCCTGATGTTGCTGTAATACAATGGGCACAAAAATCTTAAACCGGTTTACAATAAATTTTATTTATTTGTTTTGAAGATTTACTTTTAAAAAACAGTAGTGCGGTTTGCTCAAGTAAAAACTTGGCTCAATTTTATATACGTACTAATATTGCATTACAGTTTATAACCACTTTAAATAAATGCCACATACCACATCAGCACTGCAAAAAACAAATACAGACAAGTTTGCTTTAAGGGTAAGGGCGGGTTACACGGCTGCACTTATTTTATTGATAGTTTCGTATTTAGTTACTTTGTATGCTAACATCCAGTTTAATAAACAAAGCAACCGGGTAAATCATAGTGCAGGCATTATTGATCATCTTGAAAGAACACTTTCGGGAATGAAAGATGCTGAAACAGGTTTGCGGGGATACCTGATTACAAAAGATACCAATACACTTACTCCTTATAAAAACAGTTTTGCAATTGTAAACCAAAACCTTGGCCTTTTAAAAGCTGAAATTAAAGACGATGAAATTCAGCAATCCGGTTTAACAAAACTTGCTGCACTTACGGCTGCACAATACAACAGGCTCGATTCTTTAAAAAATATTTTTATTGCCTCTGGTTACACATTAAATCCCGCACTTATCAATTCATCTTATATTGGCAAGCAACACATGGATAGTATAAGAACTGTTGTAAACAACATGCAACTGCATGAGCAGGATTTGATGCTATCAAAAGATAAAGCACTCGATGCTAAACACACGGCCCTAAACAGCATTATCATCAGTTCGTTAATATTGGCAATTGTATTTATTGGTTTTGGGTTTTTTACATTTGTAAGAGAAAATAAAGCCAGGTTGCTGGCCGAAAAAAAATCGGATGATTACAGACAGGAACTGCAGCAACGTGTTGCCGAACTTGATAACGCAAATAAAAAACTGGTAGAGGTAAAAGGAAGCGAAAAATTTGCTGCAACGGGCCGCATTGCCCGTACCATTGCACATGAAGTACGCAACCCGCTTACCAATATTAACCTGGCTGTATCGCAGATTAAAGAAGATTTGCCACAACTGAATGAAACCAATATTATGCTCTTTGATATAGTAACCAGAAACAGTGAACGTATTAACCTGCTGATAAGCGATTTACTGAATGCTACCCGCTTTGAAGAATTGAAATATGACTCCGTATCAATAAATACGTTGCTAAACCAGGCACTTGAAATAGTAAAAGACAGAATTGAATTAAACCAGATAAAAGTTGAAAAAAAATACAGCGCAGATATTTGCAACATTCAGGCAGATGCTGCAAAAATTAAAATTGCCTTTGTAAACATAATGGTAAATGCAATTGAAGCGATGGAACCTGCAAAAGGAGTATTGAATATAATTACCCGTGGCGAACAGGATAAATGTGTTATAGAAATTACAGACAATGGAACTGGAATGACAGAAGAAGAGTTGACCCGATTGTTTGAGCCTTACTACACTACAAAAAACAGCGGCAATGGCCTGGGACTTACCAACACACACAATATCATTCTAAATCACCAGGGTTCCATCTACGTAACCAGCAGCCCCAATAAAGGAACATGCTTTACCCTAAAATTTATTTTTGATGAAGATGAAAATTAAGTGTTGTAGCGGCTTTTCTAATTTAAGCTGCCCGTTTAATAACTTTTAACAGTATCGCTATTAATGCAATTACCAATAAGATATGAATGAGGCCACCTGCATGAAAGCCTAAAAAACCAATTGCCCAGCCAATTATCAAAATGACTGCAATAATGTATAAGAGATTTCCCATAAAAAATAATTTATTGATTGTTGAAAAAAATTATAAAACATTAAATATTATTAGTTTGTCATAAAGCCAACCGTTTTATAAATAGATTCTTTTGTAAATGGCTTTGCAATAAAATAATCAACACCGGCCTGTGTTGCATTTAACCTGTCTTTTTGGGTATCGTAAGCAGTAATCATTACAATCTTCGATGCTGGTTTATTCTTCTTAATGTAATTTATAAAATCTACACCCATTCCATCCGGTAAATGATTATCTATAAAAATAATTTCAGGAAATTCAGTTTCAAGAGCCTTTCTGGCATCTCCCAGAGAATTTACATAAACCGAGTCTATGTTGGTGTTACGGAGTATTCCGCTTAACAGAAAGCAAATATCAATTTCATCTTCAATAATAAGAGCTTTCATATAATTGGTATAAATATGATGTATCAAGGTAACATGGGGTTTGCTTACTTAATTATCTATAAAAAGGTAGGTTGCAATTTTGTTGCCAAATCATAACCGATTATTTTGCAACTGATTATTTGTAAAACGTTTACATCAGTCAGCATTTTGTGGAGCAGATTCTACAAGTTGAGGTAATATTACAGGGTTTGATAAAAATTCCGGTAAAAAACATTAGATTAATTTTGTGTCATTCTTATTACATATTATACGGCAGATGAAGAATGTGCAGGTATAATGACATAAAATATTGTACTTTTATTAAAATAGATACATGAAGAAGAAGATATTGATAATTGATGATGATGCAGACATTTGCGCTCTGCTAAGCAGGTTTCTTACAAAAAACGGCTACGAAACTGATACTGCACATTCAGGCACAAAAGGGTTAGAAAAATTTAAAGCTGCTGCATTTGATATTGTGTTGTGCGATTTTCGCCTGGGCGATAAAAAGGATGGTAAGGAAATTTTGATGGAAATAAAACAGCACAACCCTGCAGCCATTGTAATTATTATAACCGGTTACAGCGATATTAAAACTGCTGTTGATGTAATAAAAGCCGGAGCATACGATTATATAACCAAACCACTGCTTCCCGAAGAGGTGTTGAGTGTTATTGCAAAATCAATTAACCACCCTGTTGCAACAGATCTCGTAAAAAGCAGCAATACGGTTAAAGATATTAAGCCAACAAAAAAAAGGGCTTTGTTTTCTGGCGAGTTTTTAGAAGGCGAATCTGCAGCAACCAAAGAACTTTACAAACAGATTGATCTGGTGGCACCTACCAATTTCAGCATTATACTGTATGGCGAAAGCGGCACGGGCAAAGAGGTGATAGCCAAAACCATTCACGAAAAAAGTAACAGAAAAGGCAAGCCCTTTATAGCCATGGATTGCGGCACGCTCTCAAAAGAGCTGGCAGGCAGCGAATTGTTTGGGCATATGAAAGGTTCATTTACTGGTGCCTTTGCCGATAAAGAAGGGCATTTTGAATTAGCTGATGGTGGTACATTATTTCTGGATGAAGTTGCAAATCTTTCTTCAGAAATACAGGCTTCTTTGCTGCGGGTTATACAAGAGCGAAAATTTAAACGTGTTGGTGGTAATAAAGAAATGGAAACTAATGTAAGGATCATTGTTGCATCAAACGAAAACCTGCTGGAAGCTTACCGCAAAGGGAAATTCAGAGAAGATCTTTACCACCGTTTTAATGAATTCTCCATAAACTTACCCCCGCTCAGAAACAGAAAAGAAGATATACCGCTTTTTGCAGATTTTTTTCTGGAAAAAACAATGGCAGAACTTAACCGCAAGCTTGATGGCTTTGATGATGAAGTGATGGACATGTTTATAAGGTATAACTGGCCAGGCAATTTACGTGAGTTTAGAAATGTAATAAGAAGGTGTACGTTGCTTACAGATAAGGGATATATAGGCTCTAATGCATTGCCTGCGGAAATAAGCAATCTTTCGGAAAATAAAACTGCCACAGTAACACAAGTATTTACACAGCCGCCTGTTTCGCTCGATTTAAAAGATTCTGCATCAAAAGCAGAGTACGAAACCATTATGCATGTTTTAAAAGAAGTAAACTTTAATAAAACCAAGGCTGCAGAAATATTGCAGATTGACCGTAAAACTTTGTACAACAAAATAAAGATTTACGAAGATGCCCAATCTGCTCAAAACTAATAGATTTTAAAGTATTGATCTAAGCAAAAAGACAGCAGGATTCTGCTGTCTTTTTCATTTATAAATGTTCCTTAAAAAAATATTAAAATTAATTTTCCAATTTAAAATTAACCGGTAGGGTGTAATATGTTTTTACATTTTTACCTTTAATGGCACCGGGTGTCCAGGTAGGCATTTTATTCACCGCTTTTAAAACAGCATCCTCTAATCCATAACCAAGTGGCTTGCCAATAATTTTAGGACTATAAATTTTACCCATTTCATCCACCCCAAAATATACTTTTACCACACCTTCAACACCATTATCATTTGCCTCTTCAGGATATTCAATAGTTGAATTAATAAAATTATCCAATGCATTTTGGCCGCCGGGATACATCGGTAAAACTTCTACATTATCATAGTATCCTTCTTTATTCATTTTCATTCCGGTGTTTTTTGCATCCTTCACCATCATCACCGTGCTTACTTTTCCTTTTTTTGTTTTAGTGGCAGATGATGGCATATTAGTAGCCACACCTTTTGTTGTGGTATCCGCAGGCATCATAACAGTTGCAGTATCGGGCGTATTCAGCTGCATGGCATCAGTGGTTACAGTAGTTTCGGTTGTGGACGCCGTGGTATCTTTGTTGTAATCACTTTGGTTACAACCTGCTATTACTGCGGTTAATAAAACCGCTGCAATAGAAAAAAAATTAATCGCACTTTTCATAAAAAAAATTAAATGGTTATTGTATAATGGTTATATCAACCCATAATATAAAAACCATGCCAGTTGCAAAATTAAAATGTGCTAAAAAACTTGTTTACTTTAATAATATTTTAAAAGTGATAACTTTAAAAATAATTTTATTGTTGGAGGTAATTTTAACCCGTATTTCTATTCTATGGAATTTAAAATAGCTGAACCAAAAAATACAATTGTTGCTGAAAAATATGATTGCCTTTTGGGCGGTGGGCAAATGGGCAAACTTGTGGGTACAAAAAAAACTGAATAAAAAGACAGTTGAATATTAAGATAATGAACCACATTATTTTGGCATTTTTACAAACCTGCTTGCCCACAAATAAAACATAACTGCCGGCCGGCAAATGATTACTCAGGTTTTGATTAATTTCCTCAACAAATACAGCACAATAACCGCCGGCGTTAAAATAATTGAAGTACATCATTTTACTGAAAACGGCAACTTGGTGATTTCTGTAAAGTATGCTGGTATTGCCTGCAACACTAAAGACGAGAAAAAAAATTTACCGCTTTTACCGGGTGCAGGGGGAAAATGAAAAACTGACTCCGGTTTTGGAATTGGCTTGCTTATTGCTGCTGAAATTATAGG
>JAYURR010000216.1:0-2867 GCA_043756605.1 Chitinophagaceae bacterium | reverse complement strand
GGTGGCGGAGGCCAGATTGGCGGCGGCGGAGCAGGTGGTGGTTCAGCAGGTACCACAGGCTGCAGCGGCAACTCAAAAGGTGCTGGCGGCGGCGGTGGTGGCGGATCATCATTTATTGGTGGTGTAACCGCAGGTGCTACAGCCAATGGCGTACAAACCGGTAATGGCCAGGTAGTAATCACTTATGCAACAGCAGCAGGAGGTCCTTCCTGCACGGGCATACCTCAAACCTTTACCATTACGGTTAACCCTACACCTGTAGTTAACCCTGTAGCGAGCCAGGTAGTATGTAACGGCTCACCCACAACCAATATCAACTTTACCACGCCAACCACGGGTGGTATCCGGCAGTTTAACTGGACCAACAGTTTACCATCCATAGGCTTACCAGCCAGTGGCAGTGGAGATATTTTATCATTCATTGCAATTAATACAACCACTGCACCGGTAACGGCTACTTTAACGGTAACGCTGAGTTATACCAATGGCGGGGTAACCTGTGTAAGTGCACCGGTAACCTTTACGATCACGGTTAATCCTACCCCGGATGTGAACCAGCCGGCCAACCAGGCAGTATGTGCCAATACGGCCACGGCCCCTGTAAACTTTACAGGCACGGTAGCGGGCACGGTATTTACGTGGACCAACAACAATACATCCATTGGCCTTGCAGCCAGTGGCACGGGTAATATAGCCAGCTTTACGGCGCTCAATGCAACCAGTTTACCGGTAGTAGCTACCATAGTGGTAACACCCAGCTATACCAATGCAGGGGTAACCTGCAGCGGTATGCAGAAGACCTTTACCATTACGGTGAATCCTATACCAACGGTAGCGGCAGTAAGCAACAAAGCATATTGTACGGGAGCAACTACGCAGGTGATACCTTTTAACGGCACCTCGGGCAATGCACCGGGCACGGTTTATAACTGGACCAACAGCAACACGGCCATCGGCCTTGCAGCATCAGGCACAGGCGATATACAACCGTTTGTAACCACCAACGCCACCAATGGCCCGCTGGTAGCAACCATAACAGTAACACCTGTGGGCCCAAGTGGTTGTGCTGGAGCATCAACTACCTTTACCATCACGGTAAATCCAAGACCGGTAGTAAACCCTGTAGCAGGCCAGATAGTATGTAACAATACAGCCACGGCGGTTATCAACTTTACCAGCCCTACCACGGGCCCAACGGGAGCCTTAAGCTTCCAGTGGACCAACAGCCAGCCATCCATCGGACTGGCAGCCAACGGTACGGGTAATATACCAAGCTTTATAGCTGTAAATACCGGTTTATCTCCGGTAACGGCATTGATAACGGTAACACCGGTTTATAACAATGCAGGCATTACCTGTACGGGCACCTCACAAACGTTTACGATAGTGGTAAACCCTACACCAACGGTAAACCAGGTAGCTAACCAGACAGTATGTAACGGAGCCAATACAGCCGCTGTAACCTTTACAGGCAGCGTACCGGGCACCATTTACAACTGGACGAACAACAATACCAGCATTGGCCTGGCAGCAGCAGGAGCCGGTAATATAGCCAGCTTTACAGCCACCAATGCAACCAACGTAGCACAGGTAGCCACCATCACGGTAACACCAAACTTCAGCAATGGTATTACCTGTCCGGGTACACCGATAACGTTTACCATCACGGTAAACCCAACACCAACGGTAAACCCGGTAGCGAATCAGACAGTATGTGCAGGTGCAACAGTAACACAAGCCTTTACCGGTGCGGTAGCAGGTACAGTTTATAACTGGACCAACAGCAACACCGCCATTGGCCTTGCAGCCAGCGGTACGGGCAACCTGAACTTTGTATCAACCAATACAACAGGCGCACCGTTAACGGGCACCATTACGGTAACCCCAACCTATACCAACGGCAATACCACCTGCAGCGGTACCCCCACAACGTTTACCATTACGGTAAACCCGGTACCAACAGTAAATGCGGTATCAAATCAGGTATTGTGTAACGGATCAGCCACAGCAGCGGTTAACTTTACCGGTGCAGTGCCAGGCACGGTTTATAACTGGACGAACAGCAACACCACAATCGGCCTTGCAGCCGCAGGTACAGGCAACATAGCCAGCTTTACAGCTACCAACGCAACAGCCGTGGTACAAACTGCAACCATAACGGTAACACCAACCTATACCAATGGTACGGTAACCTGTACGGGCACGGCCATCACGTTTACGATAACAGTAAATCCGACACCGACGGTAAATACAATAGCCAACCAGACGGTATGTGCCGGAACCGCTACCACAGCAGTAACGATAACAGGCCCTGTTGCAGGCAGCGTGTACAACTGGACAAACAGCAACACATCCATTGGATTGGGAGCCAGCGGTACCAATACCATACCATCGTTTACGGCTATTAACACAGGCAGCACGGCGGTAACAGCAACCATTACGGTAACACCCGTGTTTACCAATGGCGGCATCAGTTGCAGCGGCCCAGCCAGCACGTTTACCATCACGGTAAATCCAACGGCCAATGTAAATGTACCGGCCGATCAGTTGGTATGTAACGGAGCCAACACAGCGCCTATCAACTTTACAGGCAGCGTAGCCGGCACCACTTATAGCTGGACCAACAACAACACGGCTATCGGCCTTGCAGCAGCAGGTACGGGTAATATCCCAAGCTTTATTGCTACCAACAATACGGCAGCACCCATCACGGCTACCATCACGGTAACACCGTCATCGCCGGGGGCTTGTACAGGCGCAGCGGTAAGCTTTACCATTACGGTAAACCCAACGCCATCCGTAAATGCGATAGCCAACCAGACATTGTGTGCCGGCGCTACCACCGCAGCGGTAACCATCAGCGGCCC
>JAYURR010000215.1:0-25532 GCA_043756605.1 Chitinophagaceae bacterium | reverse complement strand
GATGCTCTCCAGCAGAGCTTGCTTCCTCTTTCAGTTGACAAAAGCAATTAAAGGATTTTAATCCAAAAAATCACCAACTATTTTTCAGTACATTACCATTTTGAAAGACTATGCAAAAATTAAACTAGTATGAAAATAAATTATTTTTTCTTTTCCTTTTTGGTTATTCTATTTTCTAGTTGTAAAAAATCGGAGAATTCACTTCCTTCAATCATTGGCAAATGGTATATTGACTCAATTCAAATTGGTTCAAACCTTACTACAAACAATCCAAATATTTGGGCTGTTTATAGGAATACAGGTGAGAACTTCTATCGTGACTTTAACTCTGACGGAAAAATATACATCTATGGTGCCAATAATTCATATGACACAATTCCAAATTACGATTTGGTGAGACCAGTAGTTGGAAGTAGTTATATAAAATATCAGCCTCCTAATGGTACATCTACAGATACTATTATAGATTTAACTGACCATAGGTTAATACTTTTATCAGCCCAAGGGAGTAAGAGTAAATTATTTTTTTCCAAATAGAAACAATTGTCAAAGACTACGAAAATAGCTTAACTGCACACAACTTAGGTTTGGTGAAAGGCTGGCTGGACATTGGAGCAATTGTCATTTTATCGCTGTTGTGCTTCATCTGGGCTGTATAACCTGCTTTGTTTTTTTAAAGTAAATGAAGTGGATTTATTTATACTCTCCAAACACTTTCCTCAACTCATCCGCAATTTCACCCAGCGTACAATAATTTTCAACGGCTTCTAACACAGCAGGCATCAGGTTTTCGCCGCTGATGGCTTTTTGGTTAAGCAGGTTGAGTGAAGCAATAACCTTATCGTTATCTCTCTTTAATTTCAATGCTTTTAATTTTTCAATCTGCATGGTTTGTACCTGCTCATCTATTTTAAAAACAGGTATCGTGTTTTTTTCGTTGGTCTGAAATTTATTTACACCCACAATAATTTTTTCGCCACTCTCAATCTGCCGCTGATATTCATAAGCACTTTTTGCAATTTCATCTTGTATAAAACCCTGCTCAATGGCGGCAACGCTGCCACCCATGGCATCAATTTTTTCAATTAGTTTTAAGGCAGCGGCTTCCACTTCGTTGGTAAGCGTTTCAACAAAGTAACTGCCAGCCAGGGGATCAACCGTATCGGGTGCGCCACTCTCAAAAGCAACAATCTGCTGCGTACGCAATGCAATGCCGGCCGCAGCTTCGGTAGGTAAGCTCAGGGCTTCGTCGTAACCGTTGGTATGTAGAGATTGAGTGCCACCCAAAACCGCAGCCAGTGTTTGCACCGTAACCCTGCTGATATTATTGTAAGGTTGCTGCGCTGTTAATGTGCTGCCACCTGTTTGTGTATGAAACCGAAGCATCATGGCTTTAGGATCGGTTGCACCCAACTCTTTCATGATGGTTGCCCACATTCGCCGGGCCGCACGGAACTTAGCCACTTCTTCAAACAGGTTATTGTGTGCATTAAAAAAGAAGGAGAGACGTTTACCAAAAACATTTATATCCAAACCCTTTTGCAAAGCTGCCTGCACATAGGCTTTGCCATTGCTGAGTGTAAAAGCAATTTCCTGCACGGCGGTGCTGCCAGCTTCACGTATATGGTAGCCGGAAATTGAAATGGTATTCCACTTAGGCACTTCTGCTGCACACCATTCAAAAATATCGGTGATAATACGCATGGAGGCTTTGGGCGGATAAATATAAGTGCCTCTTGCAGCGTACTCTTTTAAAATATCATTTTGTATGGTGCCGGAAATTTTTTTAAGATCGGCTCCCTGTTTTTTTGCAATCGCAATATAAAAAGCGAGTAAAATAAATCCGCTGGCGTTAATTGTCATGGAGCTGGTAATTTCATCTAACTTAATTCCCTTAAATAAAATTTCCATATCCTCCACGCTATTGATGGCAACACCAACTTTACCCACTTCGCCATCTGCTAATGGATGATCGCTATCGTACCCAATTTGCGTTGGCAAATCAAACGCCACACTTAAACCGTTTACGCCCTGACTTAATAAATAATGATACCGCTTGTTGCTTTCTTCGGCAGTTGAGAAACCTGCGTATTGCCGCATGGTCCACAGTTTGCCGCGGTACATATCGGGTTGTACGCCACGGGTGAATGGAAAAGTTCCGGCTCCCCCGCCCCCCGAGGGGAGATTCTGGGCAACATCATCCTGGGTGTAAACTGTTTTTATTTCAATGCCCGAATCGGTAAATATTTTTTTATCGGTAGCCATAATTTAAAATAAGCTCTTTGCTTCGTACTGTAATGCGTTTAAAACAATGCCGCTTAATTCAGCATCGGTGCTTGCTGCATATTCCAAAATGCGTTTGCTGAGTTCAATACCATTGGCATCGGGTGGCAGCATGGCTGCAATCTGGTTGATGATGTAGGTGTTCTGGTCTTTTAAATTACCGATTGCCTGCCATAGTTTTGGATCAATATAAATTTGCTGGGTAACATTGTACTCGTACTCCGAGCGTAAAGCTTCGAGCATATTAAGTTGCAGCCCTACTACATTTATACCATTTGCCGGTGTACGGGAAACCAGGTTTTTTAAAGAGGAGCGTTCGGCATATAATGTAAAACGCTCCAATGCCTGCAGCTTTAGTTTAACCAGCTCGGGATTGTTACTGCCATTGCCATTTTTTTTGTTACCCGCTGCTTTATTGCGATCGTGAATGAGCAAGGCTACGCCAATTAATGCCATTATAAGTACGGCAACGGCCAGGTAAAACATCGTTTCAAAAGAAAAATCCATAGCAGGTTTATTTATGGCAAATTTAAGGGATTGTGATTTTACGTTGCCTAAACCTTTTGTTGCCACTGATACTTCGACAAGTTCAGCTCACAGATTTAACTTGATTTATTTTTTTTGCTTCGCAAACCAAAATCTGCCGAAGGCAAAGTAATCCGTGTAAATCTGTGCAATCCGTGGCTAAAATTTGTGGCACAAACAAAAATCCTATTTCGTAAAAGCGGCTTCTCAATTTTATTTAATTTTGCACAAAGATTTTGATATGGAAACAACTATAGCTATACCGGTTACTTTAACCTCATCTGCCAAAGAAGAAATTAAACGCCTGATGCAGGAAGATGGATTTGATGCAAGCCAGAGCTTACGCATTGGTGTAAAGGGCGGCGGCTGCAGCGGCATGACTTACGTTTTGGGCTTTGATGCCAAAACCGAAAAAGATGAAAGTTTTGAAATAGATAACATACCGGTTATTATGGAAAAAAGCCACGGCATTTATTTAATGGGCATGGAGGTTGATTGGCAGGGCGGATTGAACAGCCGTGGATTTACTTTTAATAATCCTAACGCCAGTAAGACTTGCGGTTGTGGGACGAGTTTTGCCGTGTAATTTTTCTAAGTAAATTTATCAAAAAAGAGCTTCATAAAACGAAGCTCTTTTTTTTTGTATCAGCAGTGTTACACATATAAGTTTTGTACTTGCTATAAATTTTTACACTTTTTCTTCGCTTATTATAAAGCCTCTGGTAATTAACATTATTTATATTTAGCCATAAAAGCCAGTGTCAGCAATGATTTAAAGCAATTAACATTTTTAAATAAATGCTTTATGCAATCGTGGACCCTTTATTGGTAACACACCAATGAAACATTCATTATCGCTTTGAAGATTCACAAACCCGGAATGATTCCTGCCACGCCTGGCCTCCCTGGAATGTCCACTAATCCTGTATCTCAACGGCTACCGGTTACTACATGATTTAATGCAGATGATGTATGCGATTTATATTTATTTCACATTTAAAACAATAAATTATGAAAGAAATCAAGCAATTATCATTACCATTTTTGGCCGTACTGTTTGTTGTGTTGGCAGCGGGTTGTAAAAAGGAGCAACTCAGCAATCCGTCTTCATCAGCAACAACTTCAGCAAAGGCTTTAACAATGTCTTCATCTGCAAAACAGCAACCGCAGTCACAGCTTGGTGGAGTAGAACTTGGAATGTCAGGCAATTTTGTGGTACTGTCAAAATCAGGCATTACCAATGTGTATAAATCAACCATTACCGGCGACATAGGATCTAGCCCAATCACCGGTGCAGCTATTGGCGTAACCTGTGCAGAAGTTACCGGTACAATTTACTCGGTTGATGCAGCCGGCCCGCTGCCATGTACCGTAAATAATGCTACCAGGTTAACGCTGGCAGTAGGCGATATGCAAACTGCTTATACCGATGCTGCAGGCCGTTCTAACCCCGACTTTGTAAATTTAGGCGCCGGAGATATTGGTGGCACAACCCTTACACCCGGCCTGTATAACTGGACGAGTGCGGTTATCATTCCAACCGATATTACCATTTCGGGAGGACCAAACGACATATTTATATTTCAGATTGCAGGAACACTTACCGTTAGTTCTGCTGTTCGCTTCACTTTGGCAGGTGGTGTACAGGCAAAAAATATTTTCTGGCAAACTGCTGGTGCTGTTACTTTAGGCACAACCAGTCATTTTGAAGGAAATATACTTGGACAAACGGCTATAAATATGCAAACAGGCGCATCGATAAACGGAAGAATGCTGGCACAAACTGCAGTAACGCTTCAAATGAATTCGGTTACACAACCACAATAAATAATTTTATAAAGCCCTGGAAAGTATCCGGGGCTTTTGTTTATGTGTGGTTACATTAATGATTGGATATAATACTTTTTTAAAACTTCAGGCTATCAACAACTATTTCATCCCAACAGGTAGTAATATTTGCCGTATCATGAAATTTTATATTTACCCAAACCGGGTTATTTGTAATGCTAACGCCGGCTGGTAAATAATTAGAATGATATACAATACTATTGCTGTCCTCCCTGATCATCACCCAGCCAAAACTGCATGTACTACCTCCCCAGGCTCCCGGGCCTCCAAAAAGATAAACCTTTGTAAATGGTTTTGCAGGCGTTGCAGGAATGGTTGGTGTTGATTGTATTTCCTCCGGAGATTTATTGCAGGAAATTATAAGAAACAGCAGAAAACATACATTGAATAAGATTGCTTTCATAACAGTTATTTTTAGGCTGAAAAAAACTATTTTAAAAATACATCTATTTATTTAGTGCTGTTAAATTAAGTTTCACTTGAATAAAAATTCCTCATTAGTATTTGGTACAAGTAAGTGATGTTTATGCTATGCTCAGCACCTGCTCCACGATGATGCCATGAATACTTCGGCTTTGCTCAGTACTCTAAATGATAGTTAAAAAAAAGAGCCCCGAATTAACGAGGCTCTCATTCTATAAAGTGAAATAAAAATTATACTGTTTTCTTTTTTTCTTTTGGTATTTCTGCAGCAGCGCCCAAAGGTTTATCTTTTGCAAAATCAACCAATATAGGTGCACCCACAAAAATAGAAGAGTAAGTACCGGTTAACACACCAATTAACATGGCAAATGCAAAACCACGTGTTACCTCGCCACCAAAGATGAAGAGGATGAGGATGGTTAGGAATACGGTAAGTGATGTCATGATGGTACGGCTAAGCGTATCGTTGATGGCACGGTTGATGATAGTGGTTTTGGTAGCACCTTTCATATCACGGCTGTATTCACGAATACGGTCAAATACAATTACTGTATCGTTCATACTAAAACCAATAACGGTTAAAACGGCAGCAATAAAGTGCTGATCTATCTCAAGCGGGAATGGTACAATATTTTTAAAGAACGAGAACACAGCAAGAGTTACAAACACATCATGCAACAGCGTAACGATGGTACCGGCAGAATACCTCCAATCGCGGAAGCGAATAAAGATGTACAGGAATATAACCAGCATGGCGAAGATGGTTGCTTTTACAGCACCACGCTTCAAATCATCTGATATGCTTGGCTGCACAGTAGAGTAGGCCTGTATGTTGTTTTTTGCAAACTGCTCGTAAGTTGTACTTGCTGGTAATACTTTTTTAAGCCCCTGAAATAATCTGGCTTTTACAGCACTATCAGCTTTATCATCGCTTTTTAAATAAGCCGTGGTAATGTTCAGGTGGCGGTTATCGCCAACGGTTTTAATGGTTACATTATCGCCGTCTAATGCAGTTTTAAGATCGTTGCGTATTTCATCGTTCTTAATATTTTTATCAAACTGAACAGTGTAACTGCGGCCTCCTTTAAACTCAACTCCTAAATGAAAACCATTAAAGAAAGAGGCTACACCCAGTAATAATACAATGGCAGAAATTATATAAGCATACTTTCTGTACTCAATAAACTTATAACTGGCATGCTTAAATATTTTTTTAGATATTGCTGTAAAATAATTTAAGTGACGGTTTTTATTTGTAAATATTTCGGTAATTAAACGGCTAACTAAAATACCGCAGAACAGCGAAAGCAGGATACCTATAATTTGCGTAGTTGCAAAACCAAGTACCGGACCTAAACCAAAATAAAACAATATAAATGCAGTAAGTAAAGAGGTAACGTGGGCATCAATTACCGGTGCAAGCGAACGCTTGTAACCATCGTTAATAGCCAGCGGGTAAGATTTACCTTTGGTAAGCTCCTCCTTTATACGTTCAAAAATAATTACGTTGGTATCTACCGCCAGGCCAATGGTTAACACCAAACCGGCAATACCGGCGGCAGTTAAAGTAAAGCCCATAGCTGTTAACACACCAATGGTAAACAACAGGTTAAATATAAGGGCGATGTTTGCAACCCAGCCACCGGTGTTATAATAAACCAGCATTAAAATAAATATCACTAAAAAGGCAATGCCGAAAGACATGGCACCACCACGCACAGACTCGGCACCTAATGTAGGACCAACCACCTGTTGTGCAACAATTTTTGCAGGCGCATCTACTTTACCAGACTGTAATAAATCTGCTAAATCCTGAGCTTCCTGCACGGTAAAACTTCCAGATATTTCAGTACTGCCACCGGTAATCGCATCAATTACGTTGGGTGCAGAATAAACAATATTATCTAAAGAAATAGCAACAGGGCGGCCAACATTTTTTCCGGTAAGTCTTGCCCAGGCTTTTGACCCTATACTTGTCATTTCCATTTTAATAGAAGGCCTTCCATTATCATCATTGGCCTGCCATGATTTACTAACTCCTTCACCTTCTAATGGTGCTTTGCCAGTACCCGGTAAAGTTTTAACAGCATACAACTTAAACACCATTTGTGTTCCTTTGGGAGCTTTTTCCGGCACACCCAATAAAAATTTAGCTTCGGCAGGTAAAGAATTTTGTACAGCCGGATTATTCATATATTCATTAAAAACGGCAGTATCGTTCATGGCAATAACTCCAATATTTGCAGGATAGAATTTCTTACCACTTTCCGGATCGGTTTGTACATTTTGTGGATTAATTATCCTGAAGAACGGGTTCACATTCTCTGTTAATTTAGCAGAATCAACTTTACCAGAACTATCAGGCAAAACTCCATTTAAGTAATTTTGTAAATTATCATCAGCAAGTTTTAAAGATTCTGCCAGTTCATCAATATTGTAAATCTCCCAAAACTGAAGACGTGCAGACGCCTGTAATTGTTTACGAACCCTTTCAATATCAGTAATGCCTGCAAGCTCTACGTTTATAATTCCTTTATTTTCATCAAAATTGATGTTTGGCTGTGCTACACCAAATTTATCAATACGGCGAACAAGAATTTTATAAGTTTCTTTAATGGCACCAGCAGCAGTTGTTTTAAGTTTTCTAATAACCTCTTTATCGCTATCGGTTGTTTTTATTTCTTTTTCGGCACCAGCAAAAGCTCCTGACAGTTTACCAGCACCGTTTTGTGCAATAAATGCTTCGGTAAATAAGGTGATATAATCTGCATCGCTGCTGTTCTTTTTAATATTAGCCGCATCTATGGCATTTTTTAATGCCGGATTTTCTGGATTATTGCTTAAAGACTTCAACAAATCGGTAAGGCTAACATCCATTGTTACACTTATACCTCCCTGCAAATCTAAACCAAGATTAAGCTCGTTGGTTTTGCATTGCTTGTAAGTGGTACCAAAAATTGGGTAAATCTTTTGTTCAGCTGTACTGTCAAGAATTCTTCTTTTCCTTATCTCGATAAGATCTTTTCTTTCATCTTCCGATAAGTTTGGATAAGCAGCTCTTACTGTTTTAGTTGCTTTTGCCTGAACGGTGTTTTCATAATTACGTACTACCCATGTGTAGGATAATTCCCAAAGAGATATTATTGTAAGGGCAATTGTAAAAAACCACACTAAACCTTTTAGTTTCATAATAATAGTCGTTTTAGTAGCTTCTTTGTTGAATTTTTAGAAGTGTGCAAAGATAGGGGAAAAACCTGTTCAGTTTTTATGAGGGAAAATTTTAGAATTTTATTCAATTTGCAGGATAAACCGGATGTATGATTTGTAAAAATAATGGAATATTAAAATTTGTCTGTGGAATCGCCTTTTTTATATCTTGCAGCAACACAAAGCAGATAAAATCAACAGCAAAAATACCCGAAAAAAAAACGGATATCATTATGGCCGATACTGCTAAACAAGCTGATTTACTGCAAACATTATTGCTGCAATACCCACAATATTTTGAGGCAATAATTAAAAACAGCAACAACCTGAATGTACAGATTATTTACACACAGGTAAACAGGCTTGCAAACGGCAGCCCCAATTTAACGGCCCATTATTTTAATGTAAATGCAGATAAATATTTTTATCCGGCATCAGCTGTTAAGCTGCCCCTTGTTTTACTTGCATTGCAAAAGCTGAACGAATTAAAAGACAAGGGTATTGACCGCAACAGCAGCATGATTACTGAAATGGCTTACAGCGGCCAATCTGAGGTGTTTAACGATGCAACAGCCATGGATGGAAGACCAACAGTTGCACACTACATAAAAAAAATTTTGATGGTGAGCGATAACGATGCTTATAACCGGCTGTACGAATTTTTGGGACAGGATTATATTAATGCAGAGCTGAAGAAAAAAGGTTTTACAAATGCACAAATACTGCACAGGCTGAATATTTTTTTAACCGAGGCAGAAAACAGAAATACCAACCCCGTAAAATTTTACCATGCATCTGGTAAAATGATTTATGAACAGGCTGCACAAAATAATACTGCAAAATATGCTGCCCGTAAAGACAGTCTTGGCAATGGTTATTACTCAGGCGGTAAACTTATAAACAAGCCCATGGACTTTAGTAAAAAAAACAAACTGGGCCTTGAGGAACTGAACAGGATTGTTATCAGCATTGTTTTTCCGGATAAAGTTAAAGCAAGCGAACGGTTTAATATTAGTGAAGATGACCGGCAGTTTGTTTTAAAATATATGAGCCAGTACCCAACTGAAAGCCTTTACCCGTCTTACGCTGCGGACACGGCCAATTACTGGGCAGCCTACTGCAAGTTTTTATATTATGGTGCAGCCAAAACAAAGCCCGATGAAAACATCCGAATTTTTAATAAGATTGGCAATGCTTACGGGCATCTGATTGATGCGGCTTACATAGTTGATTATAAAAACAAGATTGAGTTTTTTGTATCAGCAATTATTTACTGCAACAGCGATGGTATTTTAAACGATGATAAATATGATTACAATACCGTTGGTTTTCCATTTATGAAAAACCTGGGCAGGGTTATTTATGATTATGAGTTGAAACGCAACAATAAAAACAAGCCTGATTTATCACCGGTTTTATTTACGTACGATAAATAACTATTTTTGCCTGCATCCAAAACTTAACTCATGCAATTATCATCTTTACTTGATCGCTTTAAAGAACCCGAAACTTTAAAAATGGCCAAGCTTGGCCGTGAGTTACGTGCAAAGGGATTGGATATTACCGACCTGAGTTTGGGAGAGCCCGATTTTGATACGCCCGATCATATTAAAGCCGCTGCAAAAAAAGCCATTGATGATAATTACAGCCATTACACGCCGGTGGCCGGCTATCTTGATTTACGGGAAGCCATCTGCAGCAAATTAAAAAGAGACAATAACCTGGTTTACACACCCGACCAGATTATTGTTAGTACCGGTGCCAAACAAAGCATTTACAACACCGTAATGAGTATTGTTGATAAGGGAGATGAAGTAATTATTCCTTCACCGTTTTGGGTAACCTATTCAGAAATTGTGCGTATGGCAGGCGGTGAAGTAAAAATTGTACGTACTGCCATTGAAAATGGATATAAAATTACTGCAGCCGAACTGGAAGCAGCAATAACTGATAAAACAAAACTGTTCATGTTTTCATCGCCCTGCAACCCAAGCGGGGCTGTATATTCAAGAGAAGAATTGAGTGCATTAGCGGAGGTTTTTAAAAAACATCCGCATGTTTTTATTATGAGCGATGAGATTTATGAGTACATCAATTTTGTTGGAGAGCATGAAAGCATTGCGCAATTTGATTTTTTAAAAGAACGTGTAATTCTTATAAATGGTTTAAGTAAAGGCTATGCCATGACGGGCTGGCGCCTGGGTTATATTGCAACCAATGCAACGGTTGCCAAAGGCTGCGAAAAAATACAGGGACAGGTAACCAGTGCTGCAACTGCTATAACTCAAAGGGCAGCCATTGTTGCTTTAACCGGCGATATGAAACCCACAGCTGCCATGGTAACAGAATTTACAAAACGCAGGCAACGGGTAATGGAATTGATGGCTGATATGCCTGGTATTGTTTGCAGCGAACCACAGGGAGCGTTTTATGTTTTTCCGCAGGTAAACCAGTTTTTTGGTAAGGCTGATGGAGAAGATAAAATTGAAAATGCAGATGAGCTGTGCATGTATTTATTAAATAAGGCACACGTTTCAACCGTTACCGGCAGTGCATTTGGTGAGCCCAACTGCATACGCATTTCTTTTGCCAACAGTATGCAAAATATTGAAAAAGGTTTTGCTAAGATTAAAGATGCGCTTGGCAAATTAAAATAATTTTTGTAAGCAAAATTCATAATCAGACGGGGCCGTCAGACTATGAATTCCTTACCCATGGTTTCACGGCCTTGTCTGACCATGTTCACGCAAACCGAAAGTTACTCAAACAATTCCAGCCAGCTTTTTGGCCTTCGGTTATCTTGCCATTTAAAACCCTTCAGTTCTTTTTTATCAGCCGGTATATCTTTAATGGGGTATAAAATACCATCTACATTATTTACAAATTTTACTTTGTTCAGTTCTTTCTTTACAAAATAAATATCTATCACATCGCCGCTGCTTCGGTTCATACCAACATAGGCACTGTCATCATCCTGGGGGTAAAAAATACTTTCGGCGGGGCTTCCTTTTACCCGTACATAATCTATAGAGCCATCAACAAAATACCCGTTTAATGTACGCCCACCAATCTGGTTGTACATACCTTCTTTGGTTTTATTAATGATGAGGCCATTGTTAAAAACATACAGCCGCCGTGGTTTTTGGTTTTGTGTAAATACATACAAGGTATCGCCTGTTACCTGCGAGTTATCGTTCCATACAACCGGATCACCAAATAATTTAAAGGTAGAGTCAACGGTAGAGTAGTGGAGGCTATCGCTTACAGCTTGTAAAGAATCATTGTAAATACGCACATTGTGAAACCCTATAAAATACCTGATGGATGTATCGGCTGCGGTTTTTGTATTTACAACTAAATTCTTTTTTAAAGTATCGGTTTGGGTTACTATTTTTCTTTCTAAACTGTCGTATTTGCGCAAGCCCGAAAAAAGTGTATCGGCAGCAATATATGTACTATCGCCATCACGGTAAATTATCATTACCGGTTTACGTGTGGCTAAAAAAGATTTCACTTTTCCATCTGCAAATATTTGTCCGCCAAGTATGGTAATGTTATTAATACTATCAACAAATTTTGCATTTCCTTCTAATTGTAAAACTTCAGTTTTTTTATCGTAAGCCATTTTATCTGCTACAGCACTACGGGTACCATCGCTAAATGTTGGCCGGCCTCCAAAAATTGCTTCGCCGGTGGTTAAATTGTATGAACCGGAATTGGTAGTAATCACACTTCCATCTTTACCAATAATACGTGTTTTGGCAATAAAGTTTGCAATATTTGTTGTTACATTGTACTGTAAACTATCGGTGTAAATATCACGGTCGGGATCTTTCAGGTGTACATTGTTTTTAAAATACACATCTTTGGTATCGGAGTAATAAACACCATCACGGCTGGTTAAAACCGTTTTTTCATTTACAATACGACCACCGTTTTTGTAAGTGGCAATGCCGGTTCTTAAATTATATTCCAGGTCATCGGTATAAAGTGTTCCTTTTTTATCGGTAAGTTTTACATTCTTTTTTAAATAAGCAATACGCTCGGCACCCACATAACGCAGGTATTGCGAGTAGGTGTGTATGCTGTCGTTATCGTTTATGTGTATATTGCCGTAAGCCTCTACTACATTGGTTTTTCGGTTAATGGTGGCACTGTCGCAATAAAAAGTGGTGCGGCCTTCTTTAATAATTACATCGCCGGCAATGGTTTCAAAAGAGTTTGCAGAATCAATGGTTATCAACCTTAAACTTCTTCCCTGTACAATTCTTATAGAGCGAACGGTATCGCCTGATGAAGGCACACCAATGATCTGTGTTTGTGCAGTTGTTTGATAACTGGCTGCAATTAAAAAAAAAATAATGATTTTGCTGATGGTAAATTTCAATCGCAATGTGGCTGTTTTTGTTCGGCTGTAAATTGCAGTTTTTATTTTATAACAGAATGGTAAAATTTCCCACAGGGTACTGCGGATTACTGTTTAATGTAAGGCGCATTAACAGTATCAGGCAAAGGCACCAATAAACCCGTACTGCTGTTCTTTTTGCCAAATACCGATATATTCACATACCTTCTTGGGTTTACTTTGATGTCATCTATCAACAGATTAAGCTTATTGGAGGTGGCTCGCAGATTCTCATATAATTTTGTATCATTTAGTAGTAAGCCTAATGTACCATCTTTTCTGTCGAATTTACCAATGGCTCCCTTTAAATCTCCAATGGTGCTGTTTAAAGTATTAAGGGTTTGCTGCAGATCCAGATTAGAAAGATTGGTAGCTGTTTTATCTAAGTTAATAACCAGGTCATTTATCTTACCATTATTTTTATCAAGGTTGGAAGTAAAAGAATTGAGGTTGTTTAACGTGCCTGTTAATGCGCCGGTTTCTGTATTCAATAGTTTAGTTAATGAAGATGAGGCCCCAACAAGGTTTGCCGATGTTACATTTAGGTTGGCAAGCATGGCACCCAAGTTATTTTTAGCATTGGGATCAAGTATGTGGTTTACACTCATCAAAACTGAATCAATAGAAGTTACAGCTTTGGTTACCTGATAAAGAATAGGATCTACCTTACTTAAAACATCATTAAAAATACCTGCTGTTGCTTCGGTAGCTATGTAACCGTTTTTAGCAATATAGGTTTGTGCGCTGCCCAGTTTAATCTCTACACTGGTAATACCCAACAGCGATGGTTTTATGATGGCGATAGAATTTACCGGAATATTTACATCCTTGGTAAGGTTCATGTTCACCAATATTTCCTTCATATTTTTATCAGTGGTAATGCTATAAACGGTACCAACCTGCAGGCCGTTTATCACCACCGGGTTAGATGCTGCAAGCCCTTGCACATTGGTGTATTTGGCAAAAATATTGTGGCTTTTATCAAAAAAAGTATTGCCTTTTAAAAAGTTGAAGCCCAGTACCAGTAAAACGATAGCTACTGCAGTTAGCGAACCTATTTTTGTTTCGTTAGATATTTTCATAATAGTTATAATTGGCTTTAGCAATTATTAAGCCAAGCCAAAAATAGCTTAATTCTTCAATTCAAACTTTACGGCTGCGTTATTTTTAAGATCAGATGACAGGCGTACCTCGTGGCGGGTTGCCCCATCATTAATAATCATTAGTGCGGTGTTGGGGGGAATATTCCCCAGGTTTTCGGCAAATAATATCAATTCATTGCTTTTGCCAGGCTCAATATTTAATGTAAGCGAAAGCGGATTTGTATTTAATGGCTTTTTAGAAACTACCGCCACACCGTTGTAATAAAGAGAAACAATATCATTATCAACATCTCCGTCATCATACAAATCAACACTTATCTTTTTGTTTTTAACATTGATGGTTTTTATGTCCTTGTTAATTCTTGTTTCATATACTGCTGTAGGGGTACCCGGCTTTTTATCGTTTGCCAAAGGCGGTGGTGGTGGCGGTGTGGTATTGTTCAGGTTTTCTACCTGTGCCTTGTAACGTTTTACAGCTTTTGTAATGGCAGTTGCAAGTTCCTGCTGTCCTTTTTCGCTGTTAATATATTGTTCATCTTCGGGGTTGTTTATAAAACCTGTTTCAACCAAAATTGCGGGCATGTTGGTTGCCTGTAATACCCAAATGCCTACCTGGCGCTGGTTTACGCCCAATGCGGCCCTTCCGGTGTTTTCAACTTCATCATTTACAAGCGTGGCAAGCCGGTCGCTTCTAAACTGGTATCTTGTTGCATAAATGTTTGCAATTATTCTTCCTTGCGGACTGTTAAAATCAAATTTGGTTTCTATCGTATCAATACCTCCGGCTTCAATTTCAAAATTTTCATCACCACCCATTATGGCTTTTAATTTATCACTGGTTTTATGTGCCGCAAATATCCATACGCTGGTGCCGCTGCGTGTAAGTGGCATTTTAAAATGTTCATAAACCGGTTCTTCTACTTCGTAAGGTGTAGTTACTTTAATTTTTTTCTTTTTCTTTTTTATGTAAGATATTTTGTACCTCGTAACCATCCTGGTGCCAATCTGCCTTTTACCATTTTTTAACGGGCCGCTATCTGCATGTATGCATAAAAAAAGATCGCCTTTAAATTCATTGGCAATTCTTGCTTTTTCTGTTGGGGTTTGATAAATATCTGATGTACGGGTTGGTACCACTTTAACATCGGGCATTTGTCTTTTTAATTCATCTACAAGTTTTAAGGCAATGGCAAGGGTTACATCTTTTTCTTTTGAGCGTAAGGAGTTTTCGTACTGGCCCGTGGCACCCACATCGGCACCGCCATGCCCGGCATCTACAATAATGGTTTTTATAAGTTTAGGAGTTTGCGCAGATAATTCTTTTATTATTAACAATTGCAAAGCAGCAAACACAAATAAAAAGGGCACTTTGTTCCTCAGCATATTCTACTCGTTTTATCGGGGGTTAGTAATTAAATAATTATTCACAATTTCATTCTGTTATAATGGCTATTTTTGCCAATCTTAAGTATGAACCAACTGAACAAAGGTAAGGCAAAAAATATATCGGTTTTGGCATTGATACTGTTGTTATTTACCATAACGCAATATTACAGTGCCAGTGGTTTTAATACAACACACTTTCACAGTTTTTTAACGGCTGATACTTTACCGATAATTAAAACAGACTCTTCAAAATTAAAAAGCAATGTTACCGTTGCTTCCTCCACTTTAAAAAAACTGGCCGATACAAATATTGTACAGAAGATAGATACAATTAATTATAAACCATCAAAAGAGGCGCTGGATGCGCCGGTTGTTTACCATGCCGATGATTCGATGGTTATGGATATACCCGGTAAAAAAATAATTTTATATGGTAAGGGTGCCAACGTAAAATATACCGATAACGAATTGTATGCACCCAGGATAGAATTTGACCAGCGCACCAGTATTGTAAGCGCTTATCTTGTAAGGGATAGTAATGGCAATGTAATTTCATTTGCCACTTTTAACCAGGGCGATTTTAAAACCAAAAGCGATTCCATGTCGTTTAACATGAAAACGTTGAAGGGCATTACAAAAAGTACTTACACACAACAGGGCGAAATATATTTTCATGCAGAAAAAATAAAGAAGGTTAACCCGGATGTTTTTTACGGATACAAAGGACAGTTTACCACCTGCAATTTAGATACGCCGCATTTTGCTTTTGTAAGTAAAAAATTTAAATTCATCAATAAAAAAATGGCCATTACGGGGCCGGTACATCCCGAGTTTGAAAATGTACCCATACCCATTTATCTTCCCTTTGGTATTTTTCCTTTGCAAAAAGGCAGGCACTCGGGCATACTGGCACCAACGTTTACCGCCAACGAGCAATTGGGTTTGGCGTTGGAAGGTTTGGGATATTATAAAGTGCTGGGCGAAAAATGGGATGTGATATTGCAGGGAACTATTTACTCATACGGTGGGTGGACGGCCAGTTTGCGGCCACGCTATTACAAACGATACAAGTACCAGGGCAATATGGCGTTAAACGTAATACGCACCAGAAATCTGGATAAGGAAGGTAGAAGAGAATATAATCTTACTTGGACACACAACTCCGATACAAAAGCAAGGCCCGGCGTAAGTTTTAGTGCCAATGTGAATGTGGGCAGTAGCGGCTACACATCCTCCATACCAAACAATGCACAACGTAATTTTCAAAACCAGTTAAACTCAACAATAGGTTATTCAAAAACATGGAAAAACAAACCATTTCATATAGATATACAGGGAAGGCACAACCAAAATACAAACACCAAACAAATTAACATTAATTTACCCGATGTTGCATTTAACTTAAACACCATTTATCCCTTCAGGCGTAAGGAAGTTATCGGTGCTTATAAATGGTACGAGAACCTGGGCATTGCATTGAATTCAAATGCCCGCAGCCTTTCTTCATTCTACGATACGCTGGGCAATTTCTTTGGCGAGTTTGCAAAAAATTATCAGTGGGGAGCCAATCATAATGTACCCATCACTTTATCATTGCCACAGGTTGGTGCTTTTCAAATTGCGCCTAATGTTAGTTATGTTGAAAAATGGTACCAGGAAAAACTAGTACGCAAATGGAATGCTAATACAAAAAAATTAGACACAACCATTAATAAAGGTTTTTATACAGCACGTGAAATGAATTTTGGATTGGGCATATCCACACGCATTTTTGGAATGTACACTTTTAAAAAGCAAAGCAAGGTGCAGGCCATCAGGCACGAGATAAGACCAACACTTTCGGCTAATTATAAGCCGGATATGAACCGCAGAAATTTTTACTCAACCCAGATTGATACGCTTGGAAATAAAGGAAGATATTCTTTTTACGAACGTAGTGTTTTTGGTGCCTTTGGCGAAGGGAGGTTTGGTGGCTTGAGTTTTGGGCTTGATAATAACCTGCAGATGAAGGTGCGTAATAAAAAAGATACAAGTGCAGATGCGGTTAAAAAAATAACATTGATAGATGGCTTTAGCATAACGGGTGCATATAATTTTTTGGTTGACTCTTTTAAATTAAGTCCGTTTAACATTAACATGCGTACCAATCTTTTTGAAAAGATAAGTATATCAGCAGGCGCAACGGTGGTGCCCTATTTAACAAATAGTAATGGAGAATTTATTGATAAATTAATATGGACCAGAAAAGTTGCTTTAGGTAAACTTACCAGTGCAAATATTTCGCTGCAAACACAGTTTAAGGGTGGCGATAAAAATGAACAATTACCTCTGAATAATCTGCAGCAAAACAACCAGCTTAATCCTGTTTCGGGAATGCCGTTAAATGAGTATCAACAAGAGGCCGCCTATATAAGAAACAACCCTGCAGAGTTTGCTAATTTTAATATTCCGTGGAGCATCAGTTTACAGTATGCATTAAATTACAACCGGATACCCAATGGTTTTGGTACCGGGTATAAAAAATCGTTTACACAAAGTGTAACCTGGTCAGGCACATTAAATCTTACATCCAAATGGCAGATAGGATTAAATGGCTCTTATAATATTTCGTTGAAAGAACTGGGGCTTATCAGCATGAATCTTTCAAGAGAAATGCATTGCTGGCAAATGGGTATTAGCATGCAATACACAAAACTCAACCGATCTTTCAGTATTAATATCAGCCCCAAATCTGGTATGCTGAGAGATTTGAAGGTGAACAGAACGAGATATTTTTATGGCTTGTAATTGGTTTAGGAGTTTAGATGATTAGAAGTTTAGTTTGTGTATGCCTCAACCTCAACCTTAACCTCAACCTTAACCTCAACCTTAACCTCAACCTTAACCTCAACCTTAACCTCAACCTCAACCTTAACCTCAAGCTCAACCTCAACCTTAACCTCCCTCCACATAAACCCCAGTCATTGCAGCATACACTTTATCTTTTAATTCAGTAGCGGTTTTATCTGATGAAGTTTCGGCAGGTAAAAATTGCATTTTTAATTTAACCGGTAGTAAAAAGAATTTTTTATTGATGGGCATTGCTTTTTTTGTGCCCTTAATTACGCAGGGTATGATGTCGTTTTTTGTTACAGCAGCCAATTTAAAAGCACCATCGTAAAAAGGTTTTATAGGTGCTGCTGTGCGGTTTCTGGTGCCTTCGGGATAAATGCATATATGCATTCCTTTAGCCAACACTTTTTTCATAGCATCAAAACTTTTGCTCCGGCTTTTTTCATTGTTGCGGTCAACCAAAACAGAACCTCTGGAGTAAAAAGAACCAAATATGGGAATTTTTGCAAACGATGCTTTTGCGATGGTTTTATTGGCACCAGGTACAAAAGGTGCCGAGAGTGGTACATCCAGCAATGCGTTGTGATTGAATACAATAATGTAAGCCTGGCCCGGTTTAAAGTTTTCTGCACCAGTTACTTTAACCGGGCATCCAATTAAAAAAAGCCACACGTTCATCCATATTTTTGATACGGCAATAAAATATTTTTGCCCTTTTTTTTCTTCCATCAAATGCGAAAGCATGGATGGCAGAAAAATAATTAAAAACGTAAGCAGAAAAGTTATCAATCCCCATAAAGCCCACACTCTTCCAAAAATGTTTTTTAGCATTATTTTTTATATTTTTCTAAATTCTCTATTTGATTTTTCTTTTTGCCATGACTTACTCGAATTTTCACTAATTCCTTATTCGTATAAATTCGAGTAATTCGTGGCTACAAAATACTACAAAGTAGTTTCTAAATTCTTTAAGGTGTTAATAATTTCCAATCAATCGGTTCAATGCCCTGTTTTGTTAATAGCTCATTTGTTTTTGAAAAATGTTTGCAACCCACAAAACCTGCATGGGCAGAGAGTGGTGAAGGGTGAGCTGCTTTTAATACAAAGTGTTTTGTTTCATCAATCAGCATTTGTTTATCCTGCGCAAACTTACCCCAAAGTAAAAAAATAATACCTTTTTTTTCGTCGGATATTTTTTGAATAACCGCATCTGTAAATTCGGCCCAGCCAAATTTAGCATGGCTGAAAGGTTCGTTGGCTCTTACCGTTAGTGCAGCATTCAGCAGCAGCACTCCCTGCTCGGCCCAGCGGGTAAGGTTGCCATAACCAACCGGCATGGCAATGCCAATATCATTCTGTATCTCTTTAAAAATATTAACCAATGATGGCGGCGGCTTAATGCCGTTCTGTACAGAAAAACTTAAACCATGTGCCTGGCCTTCGCCATGATAAGGATCTTGCCCAAGTATTACCACTTTAAGTTTGGTAAATGGGGTTTGATAAAATGCATTAAATATCAGCGGCCCCGGCGGATAAATAATTTTGCCTGCAGATTTTTCTGTTTTTAAAAAAGTTACAATCTGCTGAAAGTAAGGTTTGGTGAACTCATTTTTCAGCACTTCTTTCCAGGAGGCTTCCATTTTTACTTCCATACGGTTAAGTTTGGGTAAAAATAGAAAAGAGCCACCAAATAGCGACTCTTTCTTTTGTGACTCGGATTGGATTCGAACCAACGACCCTCCCGATTAGAAATCGGGATGCTCTATCCATTTGAACTAATTAAATTTTCAATGAACGTTCTGTTTTTCATTTTTTTAATGTAAGATTCGCTTTTTCTAGCCTACTTCAATTCCTCAAAAACTTCCTAATAAACCAATACCCATGGTACTCCTGTCATTGTAAATCTTTCTTTTCCTCTGTTATGTTCACTAATTCGCCTATCCACATCGTGAGTAGAGCCAACATAATACTTATTAAGTTTTTCGCTAAATAATACGTAAAGGAATGCTTGCATAAAATAAAAAAAGCCTGAAGTTAAACAGACTTTTAATTTGTGACTCGGATTGGATTCGAACCAATGACCCTCAGCTTAGAAGGCTGATGCTCTATCCAGCTGAGCTACCGAGCCAAATTTTGAGTTCCATAGTAAAATGGGCTGCAAATATAGACATTATCAGAAAAAAAATGATAAATAAAAAACAACTCACAACTGAAAAATTTAATTCCTTACTTTTATCACCTACAATTTACTGCTATGAAGTGTTTTATCATTTAAGTAAAATTTTTATTTCCTTAACCTGCAACTAATACAATGCAATCCTGCATTGACTTCTGTTAATTTTATAATTTTCATTTTTACCATCATGGCAATTACAAAACAAAAAATCACTAATTACTTTAAATTATTTATACAAGCCGTTAAAGGCGATACAAAAGAATTTACTACTGGTAGTATAAACCGGGCAATTTTTTTATTAGCCATACCAATGATACTGGAGATGTTGCTGGAGGCGCTGTTTGCAATAGTGGATATTTATTTTGTAAATATGGTTGGTGTAGAAGCTTCATCAACTGTTGTTTTAACAGAAGCATCGCTTACCATTTTATATTCAGTTGCCTGGGGTTTATCAATTGGTATAACTGCGCTGATTGCCAGGCGTGCTGGCGAAAAAAACTTTAAGGCAGCTTCTGATATTGCCGCACAGGCTATTTTGGTAGGGCTGTCTTTATCTGTATTTATTAGTGTGATTGGTTTTGTTTTTCCAAAAGAAATATTAATGCTGATGGGGGCATCAGCCAAAGTTGCAGAGGAAAATTATTTGTTTACCCAAATCATGTTAACCGGCAATTTGGTTATTATGTTACTTTTTATAAACAATGCCATTTTTAGGGGTGCAGGCAACGCCGCTGTTGCTTTACGTGTTTTGTTAATTGCAAATGCAATAAATATTGTGCTGGACCCCTTGCTGATACTGGGTATTGGCCCTTTCCCAAAAATGGGACTAATTGGCGCCGCTGTGGCAACTACTATCGGCAGGGCGGTAGCTGTGCTGCTTCAATTCTATTACCTGTTTAATGGTAAATCATTAATTAAGGTTACTGCAAAACATTTTGTTGTGCAAATTAATTTAATACGCAACATCCTTAAAACTTCGGCCGGTGGCATGTTTCAGTTTATTATTGGCAGTTGTAGCTGGATGTTTTTAACCAGAATAATTGCAGAATCGGGAGAGGCAGCCGTATCTGGTTATGGTACTGCGCTGCGTATATGTGTTTTTACCATTTTACCAGCCTGGGGCCTTGCCAATGCAGCCGCAACACTGGTGGGGCAAAACCTGGGAGCCAACCAACCGGAAAGAGCCGAAAAATCAGTATGGAGAACGGCATTTATTACTTTTTGTTTTTTTGCAATAGTTGCGGTAGTATTTTTTTTATTTGGCGCCAATCTGATGCGCTTTTTTACCACTAACAAAGAGGCCATTGCCGCTGGCACCGAGTGTTTGCATATACTCGCAATTGGCTATGTTTTTTTTGCTTATGGAATGATAATAAGCCAGGCTTTTAACGGTGCCGGCGATACCCGAACACCAACCTATATTAACCTATTTGTTTTTTGGATACTACAAATACCTTTAGCATGGGTGTTGGCAAAATTTTTAAAAATGGGTACAACAGGGGTATATATTGCTATTGGGGTATCAGAAACAGTATTAGCAATAGTTAGCATTGCAATATTCAGGAAGGGGAAATGGAAATTGGTAAAGGTTTGATTTTAACTATTTTAGGGTAAATAATAAAAATAGTTACAAATTTTGCCTTTCCATTAATTTAACATTATATTTGCACATAACTCAGACAAAAAAATTTTAATAAAATTAAAGTTTATGAAACAAAAACTAACACTAATTCTGGCATTATCTCTTTTAGCCACAAGTGCCTTTTCCCAAAAATCTAAAAAGAAGATGGGTTCTGGAGATAAAAAGGGGCCACTTTTCGGTTTACATTACAATATGCAGGATTTTAATGCCCCTTTAGGTATTAAAGACCCTATTACAGGAAAAGTTTACAGCTCTTTTAGAGATATGACCAAGGGCTTTTCTTTGTCATTTTGGAAAGGACTTACTCCAAGACTTGATGTTGCAGTTAAAGCAAATGCAAGTTTTCGTGATTACCGTGCAATCCGCACTGGTTTAACCCAAAAAACTGAAATGGGGCTTGAACTTGAACCAACCCTTAACCTGCGTGCTTTTCCAGATGCAGCTTTAATTAATCCATTTTTAACTGTAGGTGCCGGTGCCGGATACTATACAGATAAAATTGGTTTTTATGTTCCTGCAGGTCTTGGTGTTCAGGTTAACTTCAACAGCCAGACTTACATGTTTTTACAGGCTCAATACAGATGGGATTTAACTAAGAAAGATCCAAAATATGGTAATAAAAAAGTTACTGGTGATAACTTATTCTATTCTATTGGTTTTGCACAAAACATTGGAAAAGAAAAACCAGTAGTTGTTGCACCACCACCACCACCGGTTGTTATTCCTCCAGCCGATCGTGATGGAGATGGCGTTTTGGATGTTGATGATAAGTGTCCGGATGTTGCAGGTCTTGCTTCTTTGCAAGGTTGCCCAGATAGAGATGGTGATGGTATTACTGATGCAGAAGACAAATGTCCGGATGTACCAGGTGTAGCACGTTATCAAGGTTGTCCGATTCCTGACAGAGATAAAGATGGTATTAATGACGAAGTTGATAAATGTCCGGATGTACCAGGTGTTGCTCGTTACCAGGGTTGTCCAATTCCAGATACAGATGGAGATGGTGTAAATGATGAAGAAGATAAATGTATCAACGAGAAAGGGCCAGCTTCTAATTTTGGTTGTCCCGTTATCAGCGAAGAAATAATCAAGCGTGTTAATCTGGCTGCAAAAAATGTATTCTTTGCAACAGCAAGCGATAAATTATTAAAGCAATCTAATAAAAGGTTAGATGATGTAGTTTCTATCCTGAACGAAAACACAACTTACAAAGTACAAATTGATGGCCATACAGATGAACAGGGTAAAGATGAATACAACCTTGACCTGTCTAACAGAAGGGCTGCTTCGGTAAAAGCATACTTAGCTAGTAAAGGTATTGCCGAAGGCCGCTTAAGCTCTACAGGTTATGGCGAAACAAAACCAGTTGCTGATAACAAAACAGCAAAAGGCCGTGCCCAAAACAGAAGAGTTGAAATGACATTGAGCAATTATTAATAGTTTTAAAAAGATATAAGGCAAATCCCTCTGAGCAATTGGAGGGATTTTTGTTTTATAAAACTGCTGGATACCTCAATATTTAAATAATTGTAATTTTTTGTTATTAAATAAGATACCTATAACCGGGTAGCGTATTTTGCAATAGATTTATTAAACAAAACTACCTACCTGTGCAAAAAACTAAATTTATACTTTACTGCTTTGTCTTGCTTACAGTATCTAAATCATTTGAAGCCAGGGCCCAAAATATCGAAAACAGCATCAATCTTTATGGAACTAATTTTCCGCAGGAAAAAATTCATATTCATTTTGACAAGGAATCTTATATGCCGGGCGAAACTATTTGGTTTAAAGCCTATCTGTTTGAAGAAAATTTACCGTCGGAACGCAGTACCAATTTTTATGCAGCCTTGTATGATGAGCAGGGAAAGCTGGTACAGCAAATGATAAGTCCTGTATTTAAAGGTAGTAGTGACGGGCATTTTGTTATACCCGAAAGTTTAAAGGCTTCGCAATTAATATGCAGGGCATACACCAGTTGGATGCTGAATTTTGATACCAGCATGCTATTTAGCCGTGCCATAAAAATAATAAGTAATAAAAATCAGGCAACCATTGCACCAGCAAATAAAACAGTAAGCCTACAGTTTTTTCCTGAAGGTGGAGATATTATTGAAGGTGTTGTTAATACAGTTGCACTTAAGGCCAATTATAACAACGGCTTACCCTTTTTTATTGATGGTGTAATAAAAAAGCAGGAAACCGGAGAAGTAATGATGCCATTAACGGCACTGCATGATGGGATGGGTAAATTTGATCTTGATTTTGAATCGGGAGCTAAATATTATGCAGAGTGGCTTGATAATAATAGTGTAAAACAGCAAACCATGCTGCCTGATGCAAAGCCAAAGGGGGTTTCGTTAAAACTTACTATACAAAAAGACAAATTATATTTCAACCTGGTTAACAAAACCGGAACTGATTCTCTGCATGTATTAATGCACATGTACCAAAAAGTGTTTTATAAAACAAATCTGGCTGTTCAACCAACCGAACCATATACAGGTGTTGTGCCTATCACAGGCCTGCCATCGGGTGCTATGCAGCTTACTGTTTTTGATGCTGCCTGGAAGCCTGTTGCAGAACGGGTTGCATTTATCAATAATAATAATTTTACAGTAAATGCGGCTTTAAATACAAAGGAAATAAGTACACAAAAAAGAGGAAAAAATATTATTGAAATTTTAGTGGCAGATACCGTATCAGCAAATATGTCGTTGAGTATTTCGGATGCAGACATGAACAACGAAACAGCTACCAATACAATTGTAAGTGATTTTTTACTGAAAGGTGATCTTAAAGGTTACATACATAATCCTGGGTTTTATTTTACCAATAATACTGATGCGGTATTAAAAAGCAAACTTGATCTTGTAATGCTTACCAATGGCTGGCGCAGGTATAACTGGACAGATGTGTTTGTACATAAAATGCCCATCTTAAAAAATACTGCAGATGATTACCTGGCTGTTTACGGGCAAGTGGCTAAAGAAGCATTGGATAAACTGGAAAAAGACGAGCCTGTAAACCTGATTGTAAAAACCATTGATAGTGTAAATAATTTTTACTCGGCAATGCCTCAAAAATCGGGCGTAATAAAACAAAGCGGTTTAATATTTTATGATTCCGCAAGGGTTTATTTTACTTTCAATAAATCTAAACTGTTAAATAAGCAGATGACTTTCAGTAAATCTAATTTTACACTTAATCAACCGCTCACTATCAATAATTTTAATAATTATCTTTTAGCCGATACTACCGGAACTAACCTTAACCAAAATACATCGCTTTTTAACTATTATAAAAACAATAACGGCATCAGCTTATTCAATAATGAAAAAACAATAGAAGGCGTGGTTGTAAAAACAGGCAGGGGACGCAACTGGAAAAACAATCCGATGCTAAAGCTTGAAGAAAAATATGTTTCAGGTATGTTTACAGGAGGCGCCAATTCATTTTCAATGGATGTGCTTCATGATGAAAAAGCATGGGCAAAGCTGGACTTTTTCAATTATATCCGAACCATGGTACCGGGGCTGTTTATAGGAAGTCCCAATGCAGCATCGGGCAGGTCGTTAACATATTCGGGCTTGCCTGTTTTGGTTTATATTGATGAGCATGAAATGACAACAAGCGATTTGGAAATGTTAAGCCTTACACAAATTGCATACATTAAAATGATACCCAATTTTTCGGGCAGGG
>JAYURR010000214.1:0-7997 GCA_043756605.1 Chitinophagaceae bacterium | reverse complement strand
CTTCACTGCAAAATCGGGTTTTATTTTATAAAAAAAACGCCTTAACAACTGTATAAATTTTCCAGTAAAAGAAAGTCCTTTATTGTTTACTTCAAAAGCGCCGGGCGTGTAAAACCAATCTACAATTTCCTGGTCTGCATCTACCAAAGTAGCCAGGGCCGTATCTTTCATAAAATAATGCAGGTGACCAATCTGTTTACGTGCCGATGCCGGATAGTTTGTAAAGATTGACCAGAGCGACATATCTAAAGGAATATGATAAATTTTATACGTGGCTTTGGTTTTACATTTTCTAACAAAGCCTATATAATCTTCCACATGCTCAAATACATCTATCATCAACAGCAAGTCAAAGTTATTTTCTACCTGCAACAAATCTTGCTGATAAAAATGCAACCTGTCTTTTGCTCTTGTTTGTGCCAGTTTAAAAGCATCGGGTGCTATTTCGTAACCAGAAAAATCAATGCTGTTATCTGCCATTCGTTGCTGAAGCTGATTTAATATTTCGCCGGCACCACAACCAATCTCCACAACAGACTTAGGCTGCAGTTTATTACGCTCAATAAGTTTTAGTATCTGCGTAGCCTTCCATGCAGAGTCTTCTACATGCCATGTAGGGTTTGCATGCAGGTAAACACTATCTGTGCTGGTATAATCATTGGCCGTTACATTTGTATCATTCATTTGTTGCGTTATTTATTGTCTGCAAAATATACTGAACCCTTTTTTGAAAAGTATGATGATTGATTACTTGCGTAAAAGCCATATCAATTTTATTTTTATAACTATCATAATTACTCAGCACATCATTGATAATATCAAAAAGCTGTTGATCTGTATCATAAATAAGCACTTCGTTGTTTTTAAAATTATCAGTAATAAAACCGTGCCTGTCGCAAACCTGTAACACTTTAGCACCACAAACTTCAAAAAAGCGCTGGTTAACCCCATACACCGATTGGCTGTGGTGTATGTTTAAGCAAATTTTTGTTTTACTATATAATTGATTTAATTCGGCAGGTGTAACTTTAGAATTGGTATAGTGCTTTTTATCTTTCCTAAAAAGATATCGCTTTATATTTCTCAACTTCGAAAAATAATCACCATAAATTTTAATATTCTTTTCCGGAAATTTTTTTATAACCTTATTCAACAAAAATTTTCTTTTCTCGTACAAGTTTCCTACAAATAAAATATCAATTGGTTTTTGGGCAGAAGGTATCGGAAAATAAACAGCCTCATCCAGCGCCAGTGGCAAAAAATGCGCTTCTACATTATTTTTTTCTTTTAAAACGGATATGTCTTCTTTTTCAAACAAAAAAACATGGTCGTACAAATCAATATTCTCCAGGGTGCTTTTTACTGTAAAAACCGAATCCATCATCCACAATATCAGTTTCGATTTTTTCATAAACAGCAATGTCTCTCTTGTTAACACAGCACCCCGTATTATAAAGACCATATCGGGCTTACATGCGCTGTATTGGGTTTTTATTTTAGCATCATACTTTTCGTACTTTTTTTTAAAAAAAGCTTCTTTATTTTTTGTTACATTATGTGTCAGCTTTTCGCTGATAGTTTCAACAGTGCCCTCTTTCCAATCGTCATATACATCTACTGTAAAGCCTTCTTTTTCAAATGCACTTGCCACACTTCTGCTATATCCATAAAATAAAGGGCCAACTACAAATACTTTTTTCATACCTCGATAAACTGTTGATTATTTAAACAACCCTTTTGCTTTCATTTCTAAAAGCGAATCTTCAAATTTACTTGCCTGCACATCCTGCTCATTAACCCAGCCGGCAAATGCTGTAATACCCGTTTCAAAATTAATTTTTGGTATAAACCCAAGTACCTTTTTTATTTTAGAAAGGTCGGCATAATTATGCCTGATATCACCAATTCTATAATTGCCGGTAATATTCAGCGGCACATCTTTTTGATATTTTTTTAGTAATGTTGTTGCTACGGTCATTACATCGGTAGCCTCGCCGTAACCAACATTAAAAACCTGGTGAGCAGCTTCTTTATTTTCTATACCCAAAATAGTAGCATCAACCACATCGCATATAAAAACAAAATCCCGGCTCTCTTTTCCATCTTCAAAAATATTGATGGGTTTATTATTTTTTATTAGGTTAGAAAAAATAGAGAGTATGCCTGTGTAAGGATTGGTTAGTGATTGGCCTGGCCCGTAAACATTCTGATAACGGAAAGCCACTGCATCAATACCTATTGACTTACAAACACAAAGCACCATCTGCTCCTGATTTTGTTTGGTAATGCCATACACAGATGATGGATGAATTTTAGATTCTTCATCGGTTGCCATCAAAGTTAAAGGCTTGCTGCAACCAGGATATGTTACTTCAAAGTTTTTACCATCCATATCTTCGGCAGCACGGTGACCGGGATATACAACACCCATCTCTTCGGAAAAATATTTGCCTTCGCCATAAATAGAACGGGAGGATGCAATTATAACTTTTTTTACCTGCAACGTTTTGTTGTTTGCAAGTATATCCAGCATCGTGGCAGTGCCACCAATATTTACATTGCTGTAACGGTTTATCTCGTACATAGATTGGCCGGTGCCGGTTTCGGCAGCAAGGTGTACAATCACGTCAACGCCAGGCAACACTTTTTCCCAATCGGTTTTTACGGTTACATCGCCTTTAATAAAATGCACTTTGCCAATAATACTTTTGTATAATGGAGATGTTGTTGCAGCATCATCGCCATGAATTTGTTGAGATAAATTATCAATCACCACAACCTGGTGCCCTTTGTTTATTAAACTAAGTGCCAGGTTTGAACCTATAAATCCTGCGCCGCCTGTTATTAAAATTTTCATATTAATCAATAAATTTTCCATCGGCAGTAGTTTTTTTCCACTGCCCGGTTTGTAAACAATATCGTTTTATAATTTTTGCGGGTGCACCCACCACCACACAATAATCAGGTACATCTTTAGTTACCACGGCATTGGCACCCACCACACAATTTTTGCCGATTTTTGCACCAATAACACAGGCACTTTCTCCAATCCAGCTTCCGCTTCCTATTACTACGGTTGCAATTTGTTTTACTGGCTGCAATCTTATGGGCACCTGTATATCCTCGTATGAGTGCAGGTTATCGCTGATGTAAACTTTATCTGCAGTAAGTACATCATCTTCAATAACAACAGATTCTGTTGCGCAGATATGATTGTAGTGGCCAATGTTACAACCTTTACCAATCTCCAGGCTGCAGCCTTTTTCTTTATTTAAAGGAATGGCCATAAGCCATGAGTAATGTGCTATGATTACATTTTCGTGCACAGAAATATATTGATGCCCGGCCGTTTTTAAAGGACGAATGATGTATGAATTTTTTCCAAATTTTTTAAGATTGTTTTTATAATACTGCCTGTTTAAAACAACAATAATCTTGGTCCATATTCTTTTAAAAATATTCATGAAAGTTTACTTAGTTTTTTAACTGTTTATTTTCAATAGCATTAAAAACAGGCTGCATTTTTTTTGACCATGTTAAATTATCCTGTGCAAATTGTTGTATTTTTTTTTTATAATCCGGATGTGTATTTTTTAGATTTGTATAAAATTTTATTATCTCATCAATATCCAAAAGCGATTCAGGCTCTGGAAAATATTTTACAAAGAAAAGTGACGGCAGCATATCCAGATCTGTAGTACGTAATATCATTGGCATACCCATAAATGCATACTCCCTGCTTTTGAGGGAAGAGTCTATAGTAATATTTTTTCTGTTCATACCCAATGTACCTATACAAACATGCACTTTGCTTAAAACGATTACGATTTTATCTGTACTACATTCGCCATAATATATCACCTTATCTTCCAGTGCATATTCTTTTGTGAGTGATTTACATATACCGAGGGCGCCATCGTAACCTATCATGTGCACAAAAACATTTTTATCAGGTTTTGTATCGTAGTATGCCTTTAAAGATTTTATTACAATATCAGGCGCATGCCCTGTTGTAAACCTTGCTACCATTGCCATGTGAAATTCATTTGCGGCAACCATCGGTAACTGGTCGGTTGTTTTTTCGATTATCTGTTGTAAGGCCGGATCGTAGTATCCATTACTAATTGTTAGGGCTGGAATGTTCCAGATTGAAGGCAATTGTGCAAAGGTTACAATATTATCAACATAACGTTTCAGGTATGGAATTAAAAAACTGTTGAGCGAATAACGAAACCGCTCTGCCATGCTTTTTCCTTTTTCTGACTTGAAAGGATAGGTTGGCAACTCAAGAAAAATTTTTGCTGATGGATTGAATTTTTTAATTTTTTTAAAAAAATTTATCATGCCCCAGGAAAGAAAATAATGAAACCTGAAATACAGCACATCGTATTTGTTTTTTTGCAGCTCTTCGGTAATACGGCTAAACTGGCCAAAAACAATATCATTATAATTGTACAACCTGCTTTGTAATCCGGAGTTAGTGAAATCTTTAATAAGCCTGCCATTAAAATTTACTTTTCCGTACGCATCAGTAAACACATCGGTTTGATAATGCTTTTTAAACGCATCAACAATGCCCAGGCATTTTTTGGCAATGCCCGAATTTTGATTATCCTGCAACTCCAATGGAAAATATAATAATGCCTTTTTCATTAATTTGGTTTTATGAAAGCATTTCTGCAGTCATCAATATTTTCCAGTTACGGGATATTGTTTCAATTTCTGTAAGTACAACCGGCTTTGCACCTGATAACAGCCCCATGCCAATCAGCTTACCTCTTCCTTCATTTATCACCTCTACCATCATCCCTTTGTCCATCCAGTTTTTTTGAGGTGGTTCATAACCAATCTTATCTTTTCGCCAGCAAATTTCAGGTGGTAGTTCTTCTTCAAAAGCCTGTCGCATAATCCACTTCGTCCAGGCATTATTAATTTTCATTTCAGGCGGCAAAGTTAGCAAAAACTCTACAAGCTCATGGTATAGAAAGGGCAACCGTACTTCTCTGCTATGTGCCATACTGTTTCTATCGGCATAACGCAATAATTCCTGAAGCCCGTGTTTAAAAGTACTGTAATACAATCTTTCGTTCAGGCTTGAAAAAACTTCCTGTGGCTTAAACAATTCTTTGCCGTAAGCTTTTATAAAATCATTTTGCAAAAATGGGGTTACCGGGTACTTCATTTTATGATACCATTTGCGAATACCAGGCAACTGATTACCGATGGCATATTTTAAACGATTGGCTTTAGAGCCAATTAAATCCACATTAATATCGCTGCTGGCATGCATATCTCTGTAAGCATCCGCTTCTTTGTGATATAATTTTTTGCTGGTTCTTTTAAGCTCCTTAAAATATTCCGGATAATAACCATGGTAGCCTGCCAACACCTCATCTGCGCCCTGCCCATCCAGCAAAACAGTAACATTATTTTCTTTTGCAAGTTGCATAATACAATACTGTACATAAATGCTGGCACTGCCATAAGGCTCTTCCTGGTGCCAGCTTAGCTTGTTGATAGATGCAATCAACCCATCATCGCCGGGTGTAATAAAATGAGGCTGCACATTTGTTTTGGCAATTACCATATCCATATACCGGCGTTCATCTTTTTTAAAGCCGGGAAAAACCGCAGAGAAAGTATCTTGTTGCTGGCCGCTGCCTTTTTTCAAAACATCAATTACAGCCACAACCAAACTACTATCAAGTCCACCGCTTAAGCTGCTGCCAACAGTAACATCGCTACGCAATCTGCGCTTTATCGATGTATAAAATAATTCGTAAAATTTTTCTTTGGCCTGGTCAACACTAATATCACAATTGGTATTTTTCCAATCAATATCGTAATACTGTTTTATTGAAAGGCTGCAAGCTGCCGCCGATAATTTAATGTAATGGCTATGCGGCAACCTGGTGCAATTTTCGTAAAATGTTTCGCTGAGATTGTTGGGGTTTTCGAGCGCATTGTTAGCTAAATAATTATACAGCATCCGGTTACTCACTTCTTTTTTTATGCCGGCTTCCCAAAGGCATTTCATTTCGCTACCAAATAAAAAATGTTTGCCTGGCACATAATTATAAAAGAAAGGTTTTTCGCCAAAGCGATCTCTTGCTGCAAAAATTTCATTCTCCTTTTCATCATAAAGTACAAAAGAAAACATGCCATCAAGTAACTGCAAACATTTTTCTTTATCTCTATCGTACAATGCCAGTAAAACTTCTGTATCGCTTGCTGTAGTAAATTTATATCCTTGTTTTAAAAGGGTTTCCTTAAGTTCCAGGTAGTTATAAATTTCTCCATTAAAAACCATGCTGTACCTGTTGAGGTAATGCATAGGCTGATCTGCTTCGTGACTAAGATCAATAATTGACAACCGCCGGTGACCAAGACCCACATTGCCGTTAGGGCTAATCCAATGGCCCTCGCCATCGGGACCACGATGGGCAATAATATCTGTCATCTCCTTTAACCGCTTAATGGAAACATTTTTTTTATCTAAATCAATTATGCCTGCTATGCCACACATTATTTTATATTTCTTTTATGCTGAAATGGCTTTTTTCTTTTTAAAGCCTGATAAAACCATTTGCAATTTTGCTTTATTGGCTACAATTACAAAACCAAGCAACAACAAAGCAGTTAAAACTTTGGCTGCTATTTGAAAAGCCAGACTATCAAAACTAATAAACCTTACCAGCACAACAACAAGTGCCATTCCCGCCATAGCAACTACTACCTCGGCATACCGGTAAGGAATAAAATAAACTTTTTGCCCTTTGTAAAAAAGATATGCCGGTACAATTAATTGTGCTGCAACTGTTGCAATAGCAGATCCTTCTTTGCCATATTTTGGAATAAGGATGATATCTAAAATGATGGTTAGTATGGTTGCAAAAAGCATGGCATAACCATAAGGCGCCGTAACTTTTGCAATGGAAATACCAATGCTGGCAATGTATGTAAAGCCTATCAGCACCAGGTTGTAGCCTAAAATGCCTGCAACCCATGCAGATGCGTAATAAGCAGGTGCAGTAAGCAGCATTAAAACCTCTGGCGCAAAAAGCATGAGCAAAGCGGCCAGCAAACCCATGATGTAACCAAACAATAAAAACACATTGGCATACACTTCTTTGGCATTATCATCGTTCATTATTGAAAATGCAAATGGCCCCCATGCCTGTTGAAAAGCGCCGGTAAATAACGCCATACCTGCGGCCAGGCTTGCGCCAATACCAAACAAACCAACTTCGGCCTTATCTTTAAAAAAGGCTATAAAATAAGAGTCGGTACTGTTGAGTAACCAATAGGCAATTGCTGCAGGTATAAAAGGGATTGCGTATTTCAGCATTGATTTTAAACGTTTTTTTTCAAAATATTTAAAACTTAACCAGCCATGCATTTGCTGCAATGCAACTAAGCTGAATAATGCAGAAGAAATAGTTAGTGCAGCAAACACACCAGTAATATGCCAGCGTAAAATAATTACAAATAATACAGATAGGCCGATGGTAACAATTGTTTGCGAAACAGAAAATATAACTGTTGCAACGGGGCGGCGATGAACCCTGTACCAGTTACTGATAATGGCGGGCAGCATATTTGTTACCAAAGTAACTGCAGGCAAAATAAAATAAATGAGTTTACCTTCTTCTTTAAAAAATGTATTTACTAAAAAAGGACTAAGGATGATAACAAATATTGCAATTATAATTGAAAGCGTGAACTGAAACCATATCCAACTACCAAAAGTTTTTTTATGATCTGCTGTATCCTTACTATCATAAAACCATCTACCGGCTGCAGTATCCAATGCGCAAACAACCAGTAATCCTAATAAAAAAAAGGTAGTATTAATCAGGTTAATAACTCCGTAATCTTTTGGTACAAACAGACTGGTATAAATAGGTATCAAAAAAATACCGATCATCCTGGTAATGATACCAGATAATCCGTAGATCAATGAATCGCTTCCTAATTGTTTAAGCTGTTTAAGCATT
>JAYURR010000213.1:0-8014 GCA_043756605.1 Chitinophagaceae bacterium | reverse complement strand
ATTATTGCATCTGCTGTTAAGGGCGTTGCTGTTAACGGTGCTCCAAACACAGCCGTACCTACATTATAAGTACCATCAATAAAATTAGGACTGCTGTTAATATTCAATGGCATCAGCGGTAAAGGATCTGTGCATGCTAAAGTTACATTGGCAGGCACTGTTAAGGTGGGTGCTGTGGTATCTGCCACAGTAATTGTTTGGGATGCTGTTGTTGCATTGCCACAACGGTCGGTGGCCGTCCAGGTATTTACAAGTGTATAGTTTGATGGGCAGTTGCCTGGTGTAAATGTTTGCTGATGTGTAATAATTGTAGACGAACAGGCATCAGTTGCTATTACTGTTGGTGCAGATAGAGAAACATTTACAGGTCCCGCCAATATCTCAGCCTTAAGTGTGTTGCCATAAGTATTAGACACAAGCATCAATGGTATTGTGATTGTTGGATTTGGACCTGGAGGCAATCCCATGGTAACTACCTGATTGCCGGGCTGGTTAAAAATAAATATTACCCCCACAGCGCCGGCCTGTTGTGCTTTGTAAGCTTTGTTAACAAAGAAACTGGTAGGTGGTGTGCAGCCGCTTCTTTCTATAACAGCAATTTTACCAGTTAAATCATTGGTGATAGTATCACAGGCATCATATGGATTACCGGCATTATCAATTACCATTTCTGCATCGGCAGTTAATGGTGTTGCAGTTAAAGGTGCTCCAAACAAAGCCGTACCAATATTGTAAGTACCATCTATAAAATTAGGGCTACTGTTGATGTTTAAAGGCATCAGCGGTAAGGGATCGCTGCATTGTAATGTTACACTGGCTGGCACAGTTAAGGTTGGGCCTGTATTATCAATTACAGCAACGGTTTTACTGCATGTTGATGTACAGCCGTTTGCATCTGTAATAGTTAAGCTGATTGTGTAAGATCCATTGCAGGTATTATCCGAAAAAACATCAATAGAAGGACTGTTGATATTAGTTTCAATAAAACCATTGCCGGTTACTGACCATGAATAGACTGCCATTCCCTCCGGGCCTGTAAATGTTTCTCCTGAATTAGGGCATGTTTCGGATACACCTGTTATCAAACAGGTTGGAGATGGGTTTACAGTAATGGTATAAACAATCCAGTCACTGGCCAACTCTCCTCCATTTGTGGTACCACTGTTATCCGTATCAACCCACGATCTGAAACGCATTACCAGAGTACCGGGTATGGAAGAATTTATCAAAGCTGCTGTTCCGGTAGCTCCTGCAAATGCTGCCATGGTTGCCCAGCAGTTATTACAAAAAGGAACCGTAACATTTGTGGCTGTATAGGTTTGGTAAACTTTTAGCAGAGGGTTTGTTAATCCATTTTGATCGGTAAATGAATTGAACAATATATTATTGGATCCAGGACAAACTGAAAAAGATCCCATATCATCATTACCATCATTATTGGCATTAACAACCACACTGTTTATACTGGTACTGAGTTTTGGAATACCCCCTGTGCAACTGTTTGGCAACGGTTGAAAACCGGTAGCAGTGCTATTATCGGCTCCATTCAGTAGCCAGGGCGAAAAATTAACAGCACCCGTAACCTGCGGCAAAATACCGGCATACAAAGTTGAATTCCACCAGTTACAGGTTGCATTTAAGGTTCCTGCATATCCCGATATGATTCTTACAACAGGTAAGGCAGCAGAGTAACCTACAAAACTGTTTTCAAATAAAGTAACATTACTATTGGCAGGCGACCCTCCAAACTCTACATTACTTATTCTTACTGCATGCACATTACCGGCACCACCAATAAAACTATTATTGTTAACCACCAGGTTATTTACACCACCAAATAACCTTACATCACCCGAAGTTGCAAAATTAGAATTGCGTATATCGTTATTAATAAAAGTTGAATTAACCAGGTTTCGTGTAGAAAATGCCCTCAGGTTACCATCAAATTCATTGTTGGAAATAGTTAACCCTGTCATAGCACTCGTAGGTGTGGTAATTAAAAAGTCAATGGCTGGAGCTGCATGTGCTGTAAACTTGTTTCCATCAATCAATACGTTTGAAATTACACCGGCACCAATAATATCATTACTGAAAATAGCATACCCAGTTGCAAAAGTATTTGCCGGCACACTGGGTTGGTTATTGCTGTCAAACCAATTACATTCAATTTTTACCTGCGCTGGCGTTGCCCCTGAATTGGTGAGGTTACTACCTATCATGTTATTTCTGATAATATTATTCAGTAACCGGGTACCCGTATTTGGCGGCACCATATTTACGGCTACGCCAAAGCCAGGTGCATTTTGCGATGTTTGATTTTGTATCGTAAATCCATTTAAGATAACATTGCTGGCATTTATCCCGATACCATCAGCACAGTTAATTATCGACTCAGGTCCTACCCTCGATCCTGCGCAATTATCTGCCTGCACACCCCTTAAATTAACCGACTTGGTTATATTGAGTGATTCATTATAAGTTCCGCCGGCAACAGTAATAATATCACCAGTAACAGTTATTGCATCATCAATAGCAGCCTGTATTGTGGCATAAGGCGAATTAGCAGAGTGTGTTGTGTTAACTACCTGTGCGTTTGCAAAACCAAGTAAAAAAACAAAAACGGTTAGCAAGCCAATTGCTTTTGTTGAGAAGAGGTGTAGGAATTTTTTCATAATAATGTTGCAGGTTAAAATTTGGTGAGATGAAATTATAAAATCAAAATTTTTGTAATAGTGTATTTAACAGGTTACCCATTGTTGAATTATTTTTTAAGAAATGCAAATAGTTTTTTATGCTTTTAAAAAAATGCTTCTTTTTATTTATCAACCGGTCAGGTTAATTCTCTAAAAAAGAAAGTATTTTTTAAACCATACTTCAAATAAATAAACTGATGGAACAATATTTTGAGAGTACAAATAAGTTCATACAGTTGTTTTGGTGTTATCAACATTCAATACATGAATAGAATTAAATAAGGTCGTTTGCCGGGGGGGTTGGTATTTCAGGAGATTGGGCCATAACTGCACTATATTAGATCTTCAGCAGGAAACCTAATAATTGGCGTAAATATAATAAGGATAGAATTAAGATGCAATAGCCCAAAAGGGTTAGTTAAACCCGTAGCTTATTAAATGCTGATAATTTAAAGAAATAATAATATTAGAGGTATAGATATGTTGCCGCATTGCGTTTATACCGCATAGGGATCTAAAATAGAAATTGAGGGTAAATCAGTATTGTTAGGTTACTTTCTTTGGGGGCAAATCAAAAGCAATTGCATCATGCTCAAAATGGCCATTATGGCTTCCATCACAAAATGGTTTATTTTTAGAAAGGCCGCAGCGGCAAATACCAACTACTTCTCTTCCCTGCAAATTATATACGCTGCCGTTTCGGTCAACTATTTCAAAATCGCCTTCAATTTTTAAAGATCCGTTGTTGTTTACAGTGATTTTTGTTGTGGGCATATCAATATTTTTTTTCAAAATTAACGGTTTGATGCATGGCAATTATAAAAATGATGAAATAAACTTTATCATAGATACTCTATCAACTTCCTGAATAAATTGCATACCTGATCAAAATAAAAGGAGGCTGCAAAACACAGCCTCCTTTATTAAAATACATGCCTGAACTCTTAATTCAATTTCACCAGTTTAACAACCTGCTTGTTGCTGCCCTGTGTTACTTCAGCAAAATAAGTTCCACCTTTAAGTTTATCTCCAACTTTTATGCTGTTGGTTTTTGTAAGCTGTGTTTGCACACTTCTTACTTTACCATCCAAATCCAGTATGCGTACAGTTACCGGTTCATTGCTCCTGCTGATAACCTGTATGCTGAAATCGTAGGCCGATGGATTGGGGTAAACATTCACCCTGAAATCAACCTGCTGTACATCAATTTGTGGTACTGCAACAACTGCTACAGGATTCTCCTGAGTACCTCTTGAACTTACAATACTGTTTGATGTAGCACATGGTAATTCACTACAGCTGCCCAGCCTGTCTCCCGGATGACCAGGAATATGCGACGCAACAGCATTGGTACTTACACTGATGGTATTACCGTTATGGCAAACATACACCTTTATATTATTTGCAGGGCTACCCGGCACTCTGATATCTTTTACACAAATGCTAACCATGCATGTTGTTACACATCCGTATTTATTGGTTACTAAAACAGTGTAAGTAAATAAGCCCGCTGTAGCAGCAGTAAACACCGGATTAGCAGTGTTGTAATTGCTTAAAATACCGCCACTCCATGCATAGGTATAAGGCGCACCGCTTGCAGGTACATTAACCTGTAGCGTAAGTGTTTGAGGGCCATAACCCAGGTAAAGGTTGGTTGGTACACCACCGGTATAAATATTATTACCCGGTATTGCAGTAATGCTGCAGCTTGGTATTTCTCCAACTACCGTTACAATGGCAGTACATGTGCTGCTGTTACCTGAAACATCGGTTACTGTTAATGTAACGGTGTTGTTACCAATATTAGAACAATTAAAACCGGTTTTAGTAACACTTAATGTAACAGGACTGCAATTGTCATTGCTTCCGTTATTCACGCTTGAAGCAGTGATGCTAGCAACACCATTTACCAATGTTATAGTAACCGGTTTACATAATGCAGCCGGTGCTGTTATATCTCTTACTGTAATTGTTTGTGTACACTCGCTATAATTTCCACTCTCATCTGTTGCTCTCCAGGTTCTGCTGATCACATAATTGTAATGACCTGAACCGGTTGCTGTTTGTGTACTGGTTTGTGTTTGTGTGATGACAATAGATTCTACATCTGTACAATTATCACTTGCAGTAGCTGTACCGGTAGATGCTGATGAATTATCATCCTGGCAATTTACAGTTACATCTGCCGGGCAGGTTATGCCTGGTGCTTCGGTATCATTCACCGTTACCGTAAAGCTGCAGGTAGCTGTATTGCCACTGGCATCGGTTACAACAAATGTATTGGTAGTTGTTCCTTTAGGGAAGAAACTGCCACTTGGTATACCTGCTGTTTGTACAACAGTTTCACCCGGACAATTATCTGATGATGTTACGCTATAAGTTACCACTGCACCACATTGTCCTTCATCGTTGCCAACAACAATTGGTGTGTTGCAGATGATAGTTGGCGCCTCGTCATCAATAACCGTTACTGTAAATGAACAACTTGGGGTTCCGCAATTATTAGTTGCTGTTAACGTTACCGTTGTAACACCTACATTGAAAGAAGAACCACTACCGTTGCCGCTGCCCGAACCAACTGTAGCTCCTGTAAACACATAGCTGATAGCTGGTGCAGGAGTACCTGTAGCCGAACTGTTGTAGTTAACAGTTGCACTGCAGGTTCCTGTAATATGGTTGGCCGTTTGATTACCAGGACAGTTAATTGTTGGCGTTGGATTAACAGTAATATAATACTTTACTGGTGCGCCAGTGCAGGTTAATCCCGCATTGGTATAAGATGGTGTTATTGTTATAGTGGCGGTAACCGGGTTGAGACCAGTATTAACCGCTGTAAAGCTGGGTATACTTCCCGAACCATTTGCTGCAAGACCTATAGACGTGTTGTTATTCGTCCAGTTAAATAGCGTACCAGGTACAGTAGTATTAAAATTTAAGGCTGTGGTAGCACTATTATTACATACCGTTTGGCTGGTTGTAAGTACAGCCAGCGTATAATTCCATGGAAGAACAAGGTCATTTACTGTTTGCGGTAACACACCAGGTGTATTTTCCCAGGTTGTTACTACTACGCTATAAGTACCCGCAGCCAATGGCGTTGTTGTTTCAATTCTTGATAAACGGCCCTGTGGTAAATAGCCTGCATCGTCGTTAGCCGCTATCGAATTTGTACAAGACGATGCTGGATTAAATCCTCCGGGGCCAACCAGTTGCAGGAATGGATCTATATTGATGTTGTTACCTGTTGGTACAACCAATCCTCCATCACTATTCAACAAACTTACAACAACATTTGAGGGTTGTGTAAGTGTGAAAGTATGGGTTCTGTAATGCACTGCTGAACCTGCTGTTGGATTTATAGATACTGCACAAATTCCTCCCTGGTTGTATTGCTCGGGCCTTGCATACACGGGATCAGAGGCTGACAAAATACCAGAGAAATATTGAGCATTATCAAAGTTTGGCGTTGGGTTAACCGTTATCGTAAAGGTTCTTGCTGTACCCGAACAATTTCCTGCTGTACCAAAAGAAGGCGTTACAGTGATGGTAGCCACTAATGGTGCGTTGGTTGTATTTTTTGCAATAAAATTTGGAATATTTCCTGTTCCGCTTGCGGCCAAACCAATAGCTGGTGTGTTGTTTGTCCAGCTGTAAACAATTGCGCCACCGGTTGTAGGACTGCTGAAAATAGTTGCACCAGGTGCAGCTCCAAAGCAAACAACTTTATTTGCAACTGGGTTTACTATAGCAGTTGGGTTTACTCTGATAGTGAAAACACGGGGTTGACCGGTGCAGGTTAAACCACCGTTGGTATACTGTGGTGTTACAGTTATTGTAGCAATAACCGGTGCATTGGTTGAGTTAAGAGCCGTAAAGCCCGCAATATTACCTGTTCCACTTGAAGCAAGGCCAATTGATGTTGTAGTATTTGTCCAGTTAAATACGGTACCCGCAACAAGGCCGGTAAAATTAACAGCAGCAGTTGCACCGCTATTGCACACAGTTTGAGAAGCTACGTTATTAACAGTAGGAATGGGGTTAATAGTAACGTTGAATGAACAACTTACTGAGTTGCCCGAAGGGTCTGTTGCGGTGAAAGTATTTACTGTAGTACCTACAGGAAAAACTGAACCTGATGGTAAGCCGGATGTTTGCGTTATTACAACCGAACAGTTATCAGAAGCAGTTGGCATATTATAGTTAACCGGCTGGCTGCCACATAATATAATATTAGATGGGCAGTTAATTACGGGTATATCATTGTCAACCACAGTTACAGTAAAGCTGCATGTTGCTGTATTACCCGAAGCATCGGTTGCAACAAAGGTATTTATTGTAATTCCAACCGGGAATACAGAGCCAGATGGCAATCCGGCAGTTTGTACAATAGTTTCACCCGGACAATTATCTGATGATGTTACGGTGTAAGTTACAAACGCTCCACATTGTCCTTCATCGTTGCTAACCTCAATAGGTGCGTTGCAGGTGATGGTTGGGTTTTCGGTATCATTCACCGTTACTGTAAATGTACAGGTAGATGTTCCTACTGCATTAACAGCAGTAGCAGTTACAGTAGTAGTTCCTTTAGGGAAGAATGTACCCGGATTTTGAGAATAGGTAATGGTTGATGCAGGAATACCCACAGTTTCAGTTGCTGCAAAATTTACGATAGCACCACACTGTCCTTCATCATTATTTACAGTAATATCGGCCGGACAAACAATTTGTGGAGCTAGACCAGTTACATTAACTGTAAATGAACACTCTGCAGTATTACCCGATGCATCAGTAACGGTATGAGTAACTGTTGTAATTCCTATCGGGAATGTAGAGCCACTTGCGTAACCTGCTGTTAAAACTGTTGTTGAACCAGGACAATTATCTGTACCAACTGGTGCTGTGTAGGTAACCACAGCTCCTGCTGCACTTGTTGCATTTACCGAAATATTTACCGGGCAGTTAATTGATGGCAGTTCATGATCTTCAACAATTACATCAAAAGTACAACTTACAGTACCGCAGGTGTTTGTTGCTGTTGCAGTAACAGTTGTAGTACCAACCGGAAATAAACTTCCCGGAGCATGTGAGTAGGTAATTACCGGAGCCGGTATGCCAGTTGCTGTTGAACTAAAATTTACATGTGCGGCACATACGCCTTCCTCTGCATCGGTTGTAATATTGCCGGGGCATGTAATGGCTGGTAAAGGATTAACTGTAATTACTTTTGAAGCAGCTGCTGTACAACCATACACATCAGTGATAGTTACGGTGTAGTTTGTTGTGACTGCCGGCGATACAGTGATACTGTTGGTGGTTTGCCC
>JAYURR010000212.1:0-25697 GCA_043756605.1 Chitinophagaceae bacterium | reverse complement strand
TTGAGGCTGGTTGCCGGTGCCTTTGTTTACTACATACGCTAAGATATCTTTCTTGCTAACTCTTCCATCCTGGCCGGTGCCGGGGATGTTTTCAAGCTCGGCCATGCTGATACCTTCCTGTTGTGCTATGTTTAAAACCAAGGGAGAATAAAATCTGATTTTATTATCGGCATTGCCTGTTGCCTGTTGCGTATTGCCAATTGGTTGGTAAGGAATTTCTTCTACCACTTTTGCATCTTCGTACTGCGGTTGTGCCGCTGCTGGCGCAGGCTGGCTGTTTGAAACGGCGGCATTTGCCCCCACTCTTATTTTTGCAATTACGGTACCGATTGGCACCACATCATTCTCGTTAAATAAAATTTCTTCCATTACACCTTCGGCTGTGGAAGGTACTTCGCTATCTACTTTATCGGTGGCAATGTCCAACACGGTTTCATCCTGTTTGATGGTATCGCCTGGTTTTTTGTGCCATTTTAAAATGGTGGCTTCCATAATACTTTCTCCCAGCTTTGGCATTACTAAATCAACTAAACTCATATAATTGTTTGAAATTTGTTTGCAATCGGCTTCAAAGGTAATTATTTCCCTTTTAATAGAGAATGTTGAATATGCGAATATCGAATGTGTGGTATCTAAGCGTGTAAAGCTGTTCTAAGCCAAAAATATTCGAAATTCGAAATTCGCAAATTTGATATGCCTTAGCTTTCGGCGAGTATAAATTTACGAAGCAAATTCAGCGCATTGGTAGCGGTAAGCTGTATGTTCCGCATCCTATCAAACCGGAAATATAATTTTTGGGCCTCTATTTTTTCTTTATTACCCACGGCAATCCAAACGGTGCCAGCCGGTTTATCGGGCAGGCCACCATCGGGCCCCATAATACCCGATACTGCAATTACATAATCAGATTTTATATGCTGCAAAGCACCCTTTGCCATTTGTAAAACTATCTCTTCGCTAACGGCACCTTTTGTTTCCAGCGTTGTTTTATCAACCTGCAACAAATCTTCCTTTGCCTGGTAACTGTAACTAACCACGCTGCCATCGTAAAATTTTGATGAGCCGGTTATGGAGGTAAGCAGGTGTGCAATGTAGCCACCAGTACAGCTTTCGGCGGTACACATGGTTTTGCCTTTGGCCAGTAATAATTTGCCAACTACTTTTTCCATGGGCTCGTCTTCATCAGTAACCAAATATGCTGCAACCAGTAATTTTAATTTTTCAAACTGCTCATCAATTTCTTTTGCTGTCAGGGTTGCATCAAAACCGGTGGCAGATAAACGTAACCTTACCATACCGTAATTTGGCAGATAAGCCAGCTTGGTATGTTTTGGTAATGCTTCTTCAAAATCCTGTATCAGATCTGCTAAAAAACTTTCGCCAACGCCTGCAGTTAGTAATGTTTTATGAATGATGGTGGGAAATTTAAATTGCTTTTGCAGCATCGGTATCACATCATCGGTCATCAAGCCTTTCATTTCGTGTGGTACGCCAGGGAGACTAGCAAAAACTTTTTCGTTTTTGCTAAACCACATGCCAGGAGCTGTGCCTCTTTTATTTAAAAGCACAGTACATACATCCGGCACTTCGGCCTGTTTTAAATTACGATCAATTATTGGGCGGTTAAGTTTTGTAAAAATATTAAGCACATTTTGTAAGGCTCCCTCATCAACAACCAACTTGCCGCCAAAATATTTGCATAATAAAGGTTTGGTAATATCATCGGCTGTGGGGCCAAGGCCGCCGGTTATTAAAATAATATCGGCGTGTTTTTGTTCTTCATCCAGTGCGTTCCAGATTTCATCCCACACATCTGCTATTGCCACACGGCGTGCCACACGTATGCCTGCTTTGTTGAGTTCCTGCGCCATCCAGGCGCTGTTGGTATCAATAACCTGACCAATTAAAAGTTCATCGCCAATGGTGATGATGGAAGCCTGTATCATGTAAAATGTTGTAGGGTATTATTAATGAGAATAAATTTATTCAAAAGAGATGCCTTCGTAAATATCCTTTAACATAAAACTGAGCTGAATGGTTGAGATGCTGAAAGAATTTTCTATTGATTTATAATCGGTAAGCTGCCAACTATTATCAGCATTGCGGATATGTTTTTCAACATGTATTTTTTCTGTATCAACCAAAATATATTCCTGTAAAGAATTGATATCTCTGTATAAAGTGAATTTTTCGCCTTTGTCGTAGTTACGGGTTGAATCTGAAAGCAATTCTATAATTACAGATGGATTGGTTGCGGTGTCAAATTTATCGTCAGTCAATTCCATTTCTCCGCAAATAATTGAAATATCCGGATAAGTGTACAAAGTGTTTTTAGGAATATGTATCCTTAAATCACTTCCGTAAGGAAGACAGTCTTTGCCCTTTAATTTAATACCAATATCAATAAATAAATTTGTAAATATTCTGTTATGCTTTCCGGATGCTCCGCTCATGGCAAAAATTTCGCCCTGGTAATATTCATGCTTTTCTAAAGCCCTCCGCTCTGTTTCAAGGTAATCTTCCTGCGAAACATAATTATATTTAACCACCGGTTCTTTCACTATATTTTTCATATACCAAATTTAAATCTTTTAGTTTTGATAAATAAATTTATTTGATGATGAAATTATTTGCAATAGCGCCTTTGTGTTTTATTTATGCTTTTGCTTTTTCACAAACTCCTGAAGTGAAACTTGCAAATGCTGTTAAGCAATTGGAAGCTGATAGCCAGTTTAAACATGCTTCTATCAGTTTGTATGTGGTTGAGAGTAAAACCGGCAAAGTAATTTTTGATAAAAATTCGCAGGTTGGTTTAGCACCGGCCAGTTGTTTAAAAGTAGTTACGAGTGCGAGTGCGTTTGAGTTGTTGGGGAAAGATTATAGGTATAAAACTAAAGTTTATTTAAAAGGAATTATAGCTAATGATATTTTATTAGGTGGGTTATTTGTTGAAGGATTTGGAGACCCAACCCTAGGAAGCTGGCGTTTTGAAACAACTAAAAATGATGCCTTTTTTAATAATGTTCTAAATCTTTTAAAATTGAAAAAGATTAAAAAAGTGGATGGAGGTATTGCTGGTTTTAGAAAGAATTTTGAAAGTAGAAATATTCCTGGGGGATGGATTTGGGAAGACATTGGAAATTATTATGGGGCCGGTGCTGCGGCAATAAACTGGCATGAAAACCAATATGACATTATATTAGAATCGGGAAATGAAATTGGCAAACCCGTAAAATTTGTAAGATATATTCCAGAATCATTGTATTTGCCTGTTAAAAATGAATTGAAGACAGCCGCTAAAGGTACAGGAGATAAAACAATTGTTTATTTAGGATTAAATGCTGAAAGAGCAATTTTATCAGGTACAATACCAATTGGGGAAAAGGAATTTAAAATTTCAGGTGCTGTCCCCAGTCCGACAAGTTTCTTTGAAAATCAATTCAATTATTTTTTAAAAAAGAATAAGTTTGTTGATTCTTTAAGTCTCTTACCTACAAGTGATAATTCATTATTTGCAATTGATAGTCAATTGCTTTATCAGCCCTTTTATGAGAATCTTTCCCCGCCACTCGACAGCATCAACTACTGGTTTCTCCAAAAAAGCGTAAACCTGTTTGGAGAAGCATTTGTAAAAACAATTGCGTACGAAAAAACAGGTTTTGGTGCTACAGATACCGGCATAAACATCATCAAAAATTTCTGGAGTAAAAACGGTATTGAAAAATCTGCCTTACATATGATTGACGGCAGCGGATTATCACCTGCAAACCGCGTTACAACAAATGCATTGGTAGCAGTAATGCAATTTGCAAAAAAACAAAACTGGTTTTCATCTTTCTACAATGCACTGCCTGAGCAGAATGGTATTAAAATGAAATCGGGATATATTGGCGGTGTAAGAAGTTATACCGGTTACATAAAAAGTAAATCGGGTACAGAATATACTTTCTCTTTCATCATCAATAATTACGATGGCAGCCCCGGAGCAGTAAGAGAGAAAATGTGGAAGCTGCTGGATATTTTGAAGTAAGGCCCCTCCTAATGAACTTCGTTCGTTCCCTGTATGGGAACCCCCCAAGGGGAGGACTTTAAAGAGAAAGCGGTTTAACATCCTTTTTCCTTACTTTCACTCTTAACAAAACAAAAATATATGATTGAGCAAAATTTTAAAAACCATACAAGGTTCGTTCCTTTGTATCATTATGTTACCTCCACGCTGGTAGTAGCTTTACTTATAGGGGCCAGCTTCGGGTTATTTCATGCATGCAGAAATTATAGTAATGGTGCCGCCTTACACAATGCTATGTTGTTTTTTACAGCAAGCCTTGCATTGTTGTTTGTATGGTTTTTTGCACGTTCGTTTGCATTAAAGGCGCAAGACAGGGCCATACGTGCCGAAGAAAATCTGCGCTACTTTATTGCAACCGGCAAACCATTAGATAGCCGCTTACGCATGAGGCAAATTGTTGCACTTCGTTTTGCAGGCGATGATGAATTTGTTGCACTTGCAAAACAGGCTGCTGATGAAAAACTTAATGGTAAACAGATTAAGATGGCTATTAAGAACTGGAGAGCGGATAATAACCGTGTGTAAGGGAATTGATAATGGGTTAATGGATAATTGATAATTTTTTAAAAGCCTGCTTTCTGGATTACTTGCAGAGAGCTTTTAGTTTGAAAAATTATCAATTATTCATTTTTAAATTATCCATTAATAAAGTATCCCGAAAGTTTCTCTTTCAACAGCTCCGGCATATCGCAACGCTTCATTGTTTTTGCATCTACAAAAAATAAAGTAACTGCGCCGGTATTCAGCAGCTCATCATGCTGGTTAAAAATTTCTGCATTAAAAACAATTTTAAAATGCGTAGGCATTTCTTTCAGTGTTGTTTTTACAGTAATGAGGTCATCGTATTTTGCAGGGCGTAAAAAACGGCTGTGTATTTCCACTACTGGCATGATGATGCCCAATGCTTCTATCTCTTTATACGTGTAACCAATTTGCCTGATTGCTTCAGTTCGGCCAATTTCATAAAACTGAGCGTAGTGGCCATAATATACTACACCCATCTGATCTGTTAGGGCGTAGTGAATGCGAATTTGGGTTTCGGTGATAAACATTTCTTAATTGATAATGGGTTAATGGATAATGGATAATTTTTTTGAAAGCTGATCTCTGAAATTTATCAGGCTGTAATGAATTCAAAAAAATTATCCATTATTAATTATAAAATTATCATCCAACTTTATTTTCCAATCATACTATCAACACTAACCTTGCCCGGGCCAACAAACAATAACACAATATAGCCTGTAAGGTATAATGCTGCTGTTTCTCCATCGCCAAATACATCGCCTTTGTGCGCCATAAAAAACCATAACACAAGTTGCAATTATAAGCGGGATAGCTGCAAGTCTTGTAAATAATCCAAGAATTAAGAATAATGAGCAAAAGAATTCGGCAAAAACCACCAGTGCCAATGATACACTGCTGCCAATGCCCATAAAATTCATAAACTTATGTTGCATCTCGCCAAAGCCAGTTAGTTTGTCATATCCATGCATCATCATTAAAATACCTACACTGAGGCGTAAAATTAACATGGCTGCATTGAAAGCACCGGCAGAATAACTGGTTGATAATAATTTTTTCATTGGTCTTTTTTTAAAGGTTTTAGGTTTTAAATAACTGTTATAAAACAAAGCAACAAAATTCTTTTATCATTTTATTAACAGCATTGTAAAAATACATTCGTTTTGTTTACATCAATTATACACTTATTAACAATCATTTGGAATGATGTTTGTAAAGAAACAGTAATCAGATAATTTTGCACTCAGAAAAAAATTGACCCAAACAACCAACATGTTAAAACAACGAATAACCCTTTTGCTTTTTGCAGTATCATTTTCTTTTGCTGCTTTCGCCCAGCCAACACATGCAATAACCGACCCCGAAAAAAAATTTAAAGATGCCAAAGAACTTTTTGTAAAACAGCAGTTTGCTTTGGCTTACCCGCTTTTTGCTGAGTTAAGAGCTCAGAATCCGGATAACAGGGTGAGCGATAATACGTACCTGTACGATGATGTAAATTACTATTACATTGTTTGCCAATTAAAATTACAGCACCCTGTTGCTGAGCAGGAAGCCCGGCACTACATTAGTGTTGTAAGCAATGAGCCACGCAGACAGTTGCTGAGTTATCACCTGGCTAAATACTATTTTTTAAAAGATGATTTTAATAATGCAATTAATTATTACGAAAGGGCCGGACTTGAAAACCTGGGCAACGATGAAATTGCTGATGTGAAATTTGAAAAAGCATACAGCTATTTCAACCTTAAACAATTTACCGAAGCCAAACCGCTGTTTGATGAAATACGCCAGATGCCGGAAAACAAATATTATATACCGGCAAATTATTATTATGGCTTTATAAGCTACAACGATCGTAATTATAACGAAGCACTTAAATCATTTAAACTGGTAGAAACACAGGAAGAATACAAAGGCGTGGTGCCTTATTATATTGCGGAGATATATTATTTTCAGGGTAAAAAAGATGAAGCATTGCGTTACGGCGAAAGTGTGCTCGGCAGGCCCGGTGTGTTGTTTTATCAAAAAGAAATGAACCTGTTGATGGGGCAGTTGTATTTTGAAAAGAAAAATTATCAGAAAGCATTGCCTCTTTTAGAGGCTTATGTAAACAGCAGCGATAAGGTTACTAAAGAAATAATGTATGAATTAAGTTACTGTTATTACGATGCCAACAAATTAGATAAAGCCATTGAGGGCTTTAAGCAACTGAGCACCGAAAAAGATTCTATGGGGCAAAATAGTATGTACCTGCTGGGCGATTGTTACCTGCGTACTAACCAAAAAGCAAATGCCCGCAATGCCTTTCAATACAGTGCTTACAACAGCTCTAACAAACTGCAGCAACAGGTTTCACGCTTTAACTATGCAAAACTTTCTTACGAATTGGGCTTTCAGGATATTGCTTTAAATGAAATGAAAAAATACCTGAACGATTATCCCAACAGCGATTATGATACCGAGGCAAAAGAGATTTTGGTAAGTCTGCTGGCAAATACCAACAATTTTGCCGATGCATTGCAGTTGTACGAATCGTTTGATAAGCCGACCGCTTCCATGCAAAAAGTATATCCACGTATTTTGTATGGCCGTGCAGTTGAGTTAATAAACGATCAGCAAATTAAAAGAGCCGATGAATTGCTTACTAAAGTGCTTGCACTGCCAAACTCTGCAGTAACGCCTTACGCTAATTTCTGGAAAGGAGAAATTGCATACCGCAATAATGAGTATGATCTTGCCATCAGATACCTGAGCATTTACATACAGGCCAATGTGCCGGCACAGGGCGAGGCTAATAAAAACACAGCTAACTATGATCTGGGTTATAGCTGGTTGCAAAAAGAAAATTATGCTAAGGCGCTTGGGTATTTTGAGCAGATCACCACATCAGTAAGCGTAACATCATCGGCCATGGAGCAGGATGCTTATGTACGCAGTGCCGATTGCTATTTTATGAAATCGGATTTTACAAAAGCAAACAGCATGTACGATAATGTGATAAACAATGCATTGCTGCAGAGTGATTATGCCATGTTTCAAAAAGCAATGATTGCAGGCGTAAAAAATTCGGCCAATAAAATAAGTACTTTAAATAGCCTATTGAAACAATATCCAAAAAGCAACCTGGTGCCGGATGTAAATATGGAAATTGCGCAGACTTATATTGCTGATGAAAAGTTTTTATCGGCCGTGCCTTATTTGAATAATGTATTGAACGACCCCAACGCCGGTGGTTTAAAACCTAAATCATATTTACAATTAGGATTGGTTTATTATAATGCCGATAAGTATGAAGATGCGTTGACAAGTTATCAAACACTGCTGGATAAATATCCACAATCTTCCGAAGCAGATGAGGCAACCGACATTATGAAAAATATTTACGTAGAGATTGGTAAGCCAAACGAATATTTAGAAATGATGCGCCGCAGCGGAAAAATGGTTTCAGTGAGTGAGGCAGATTCATTAACCTACACAGCTGCCGCATTAAAATACAATGCTAACGATTGTAATGCAGCCATTGCCGGGTTTAAAAATTATATAGAAAAATTCCCCAATGGTGCAAGTGGTTTAGAAGCCAATTATTTTAGTGCTGAATGCTATAATACAGCAAAGGATTTTCAAAACGCCCTGATTGGTTACGACTATGTTAACAGCAAAGGCCTTAACCGTTATTTTGAAAAAGCAACTTTAGAAGCAGCACGTATCAGTTACTTTGAATTGAAAGATTACAATAAAGCAAAAAAATATTTCGAATCGTTAAACGCCGGTTCGGTAAACCAGGATAATCAACTGGAAGCCTTGCGTGGCCTGGTTCGCTGCTATTACCAGTTAAAAGATTATGCACAGGCAAATGATGCGGCAAAAAATCTGCTAACAAAAAAAGGTATCAGCACCGATGATAAGTCAATTGCGTTTTTAGTATTGGGAAAATCGCAACAGGTTAATAATAATTGTGCTGCTGCCATTACTTCTTTTAAATCTTGCGCAGCCATAAACAAAGCAGCGTGGGGTGCCGAGGCACGTTACGAAATTGCCGCCTGTCAGTTTAGCTTAAGCAATTTTACGGCAGCCGAAAAATCGGCCCTGGCTGTAATTAAAGAAACCGGTAGTTACGATAACTGGGTAACCAAAAGCTATATTTTGCTGGGCGATATTTTTATGCAGCAGAAAGATTATTTCAACGCAAAAGCAACGTATGAAAGTGTTGCAAAAAATGCAGCTATTGCTGAATTGAAATCAGAAGCACAACAAAAATTAGACAAAGCGATAGCAGAAGAAAAAGCCGGCAGCAAAGTAGGAGAGTAGGATCACGCCTTTTGGCGTGTTCTGTAAAAATTCGCCGAAGGCGATTTTATTTCGAAAAAAAATAATGAAAGCAATAACAAAAAAATATTCAATGATCAATATTCAACGTTCAATATTCAATTTTAATAGAAGTATTTTGCCAATTGCCAATTGCAAATTGCCAATTGGTCTTTTACTAATTGCAAATTGTCTTTTGCCCATTGCATCCCAAGCCCAAAAAGACACCATCAAAAAAAAATCTACCATTGATATTAACTCGGTGTACAAACCGGTTTTACGTAATGCAGTAAAAATAAATTTTTCGGCAACGCACTTAAATGTTGATACAACAACTCCCAATTTAACTTATAGTATTCCGGCTCAAAATTTATTTTATGCTTATCAGCCAATTCCTTTAAGTCCGCTGGCTTTGCAGCAGGATACAAATCTTTATCTCGGACAAAGAAATTTTGTAAAAGTTGGTTACGGAAATTTTTCAACACCATATGTTAGTGCAGGTTTTAGTTTTGGCGATGGTAAAAAGTTTTTGGCCAATGTGTATGCCGATTATATTTCTTCCAAAGGAAAAATGTTGTATCAGGATTATTCTAAACTTAACCTGAAAGCCACTGGCAGCCTGTTTTTGCCAGGCAACGAAGTGTATGCCGGAGTTAATGTAAAGATGAATGAGAATTTTTTGTATGGTTATGATACTGCTTTGTACAAGTATAGCAAAAAAGATGTTCGCCAGCAGTTTCAGGATATTTCTGCAAAAATTGGCATCCGCAATACCAAAGTAGGAGAGTATGGCATCAGCTATAATCCAAGTGTGCAGTTCAGCAATTTTACCAACGTTAATAAACTTACTGAAACTTCTTTTATTTTAAATGCACCCTTACAAAAAAGTTTTGGCGAAGTCTTTGCTTTTAAAGTAGAAGGTAAGGCAGATGTTACATCTTACGCAACAAAAAATATAATCCCTAACAATTTCAAAATTAACAACAACGTTTTCCAGGTTTCGCCTTCGTTGGTTTTTTCTACACCACGTGTAAGTATCAATGGCGGTATAACACCAACCTGGGATAATGGAAAATTTGTATGGCTGCCCAATGTATATGCCGAAGCTTTTATTGCCGAAAATGTTTTTGCCTTTCAGGCAGGATGGGTTGGCAGGATAACAAAAAATACATACCGCAACCTGTCGGAAATGAATCCTTATTTAGCACCGTTTACTTCTCAACCTAATACCAAGGAGATAGAATATTACGGAGGCATAAAAGGTACGCTGGGCAAGCATTTTAGCTTTAATGCAAAAGCAGGTTATATTACATACACCAATCTTCCCTTCTTAATAAATGATACTGCAACCGATGGTAAAGCTTTTGTAATAAGCAACGAAACCAAAGTAAAGGATTTGAAGATTCATGCTGATGTTAGTTATGTAAGCAAGGAAAAATTTACAGTGAGTGCCGGTATAACTTACAACGGATATGTTGGCATGCAACGCAATGCAAAAGCATGGAACACTATTCCGCTGGAGTTTACCAGTTCTCTGCGCTGGTGGGCATTTAAGCAGGTTTTGTTAAAGGCAGATTTTTATGCATTCAGTGGCAGTTTCTACCTTGATAAAGGAAATGTGGCAAATGCTTTTAAACCAGGATCTGATTTGAGTGCCGGAATAGAATTCAAGATAAATAAAACCTTTAGTGCATGGTTTGATGCAAACAATATTTTAAATAATAAATATGAGCGCTGGCATAATTATCCTGTGTATGGTTTGAATTTACTGGGAGGTGTTAGGGTGAACTTTTAAGAAACACAAACAGTTAAATTTTCCGGCTGGCATAAATGCCATCCGGATTTTTTTTGTCCGGGCATTAAAAATGTGGCGACATCGTTGCGTCGCACTCTTGTACGGCATATCTTTGCTCAACAATGCAAAAACAACTGGCTTCATATTTTTTTCAAAATAAAACCTGTCCCTTACCCGGCCTGGGCACTTTATCTATAACCAATGCGGCTGCAGAATCTGATTTTACAAGTAAAACTTTCTCTGCTCCAAAACCTACTATTCATTTTACACAGACAGAAACCGATAGCAACGGACTACTTAATTATTTATCTGCCACCACAGGAGCCGATAAATACGAAGCAACTGAAGCACTCAGTCATTTTTGCGATGATCTGAAACAAAAGATAGCAGATGAACAAAAGGTTGAACTGAGCAGCATTGGAAATTTCTTAGCAGATAGTTCTGGCAAAATAAATTTTAAACAAGATGAATTGCCTGCAGCATATACACAACCTGTATTTGCAGAAAGAGTAATTCATCCCGATGCCGAACATCAGATTTTAGTAGGCGATAAGGAAAGTACCAACACAGAAATGACGGAATTTCTTGCACCCAAATCAGCTATAAAAAACCGCTGGTGGATATGGGCCATAGTTTTGGGAGCAATCGGTTTACTAGCACTGGTAATTTACTTTACCGAATTTAATGGCGCATATCCATTTGGCAATGTTATAAAAAACTAACGCATTCATGATTCATTATACCGGTTGCCCCGTTTGCAACAGCAGCAATATACAGGAGCAACTTACTGCTATAGATTATACGGTTTCTCAAAATAATTTTGCTGTATGGCATTGTAACGCCTGCACAGCAAGGTTTACACAAGATGTGCCTGCACAGGATGCTATTGGCGCTTATTATGCTTCTGAAAATTATATTTCGCACAGCGATACAAAAAAAGGATTCATCAACAGTCTTTATCACCTTGTTCGTAAAAGAACTTTGGGTGCCAAAAGAAGATTGGTAATTAATGAAACCGGTATGGTTAAAGGAAATATTCTGGACATTGGTTGCGGCACCGGTGCATTTTTACAAACCATGCAACAGGCCGCTTGGAATATTACCGGACTGGAACCGGATGCCCTTGCAAGAACCAAAGCTGCTGAATTGTACAATATTCATCCACTGGAATCCGGAAAATTATTTGAACTGCCTGTAGCTTCTTTTAATGCCATCACCATGTGGCATGTGCTGGAGCATGTGCATGAGTTGCATGCGTACATAAAGCAGATAGCCAATTTACTTGCAGCAGATGGAAAATTATTTATTGCCGTTCCCAACTATACTTCTAAGGATGCAGACATTTATAAGGAACATTGGGCTGCTTACGATGTGCCACGACACCTGTATCATTTTTCGCCGCAAAGTATGGAAACATTATTATCGCAACACGGCTTAAAACTCGCTGCAGTAAAACCAATGTGGTTCGATAGTTTTTATGTGAGCATGCTGAGTGAGCAATATAAAAAAGGCAAAGGAAATATTATCAAAGCTTTTTTCAATGGCTTTATATCCAACTTAAAAGCCTGGGGAAATGTACGGAATTGCAGTTCGGTGATTTACATCATTACAAGAAAATGAATAAAATAAGTTCCCATACTAATTCTATCAAACTCATACTAACATTTATAATTTTACTCATTGTTAACCTTGGTTGCTCTAACCAAAAAAAGGAAAGTGCGCAAAAAGAGATTCTAATAACAAAGGACGAAAAAACAGAAAAAGTATTTTCACTTCTATACGGTTTTCCCGAAATAAAAGATACAACTGCTTTCATTACAAATCTTCGAAACACTTTTAATCTCTATGTTCATGATAGCCCGGTATCTGAACAGATAGAAAAGATAAGTTTTTATAAAAAGATAAAGCTTTATGGTTCTGATAAGTTTTTTTATTTTATTGAATATGATTATGGAGTAGGTTCAATGGCCTCATGCCCATGGAAGTATCAACTGTTACTTACAGAAACAGGCAAGCTTGTAAAAACATTATCTGCACAGCGCTTTGAATTTCTTAAAATTTTTCCAGGGGAGAATCCTTTTTTGCTTACGCTTACTGCAACTGCAAAAGGAAATGGAGGCCATGAAGTCTATAAAATTTCAGTAGATACTTTAGAGAATATTTATGAAGGGTATTATGATTATGAAATACAGACTTATGATGCACATCAGGACAATGCTGTGTTTGAACCTGCTGAGTTAAAAGTTTTTATAGTTGATGATAATAAAGATGGTTTTAATGATATTATATTTTCAGGAAAAATTATTTTGATTCAAGGGAGGACAAAAAGTGGCACATGGTATGATAATGAATTAAGAAATGACAAAACTATATCTTACTCAATAGATAATCCGTTTAAAATTGTACCAATTAAACTCATATTTTTATTCGATAAGAAAAGCAGGCATTTTAGAGCCAAAGAAGATTATGAAAAAAAATTTAAAGACTTTCATTACTAATTAAACTTCAACTCAAACATCTTCGGCCAGTGCTTTCCGGTAACTAAGAATTTTTTTGAGGCAGAATCGTAAGCAATACCGTTCAAAACTTCATCTCCCGGTTCTGGTATGTAATTCGGGGCAAACTGTTGAATAACTCCTTTCAAATTTATTTCACCAACCACAAAGCCGCTTGCAGGATCTATTTTAATAATTCTATCGGTCTGGTAAACATTTGCAAATACAAAACCATCAACATATTCTAATTCATTCAGGTAATTAACGGGGTTGCCGTTTTCTGTTACGCTGATGGTACTCTTCAACCTGAAATCATCTGGGTTAACAAAATACAATTTTGGATTGCCGTCACTTATGATCAGATCGCTTCCATTATTGGTAATGCCCCAGCCTTCATAAGGCCAGTTAAAAGTTTTGATAGGTTTATCAATATTGTTTACGTCGTACACATACACGATATGACTCCGCCAGGTTAGCTGATAAATTTTATTTTTAAAAATGGTAATGCCCTCTCCAAAAATTTTATCAGTTCCAATCATGTGTTTTTTCTCAACCTTGCCGGTTTTATAATCTGTAATACGTAAGGAAGAGTTTGTAAAATCGCCGGTGCTTTCATATAATTTACCCTTATCAAATTGAAGGCCCTGAGTATAAGCACTGGTATCATGTGGGTATTCGGCTGCAATTGTATATGAAATTACAGGTGTTTTAGCAGGTACAATTTCTGGATCTATCGGACCGTCGGTTTTATCACTACCGTTGCAGGCGGCTAAAATTATCAATGCAATAAATGCTGAATATTTTTTTATCATCATTTTCAAAATATAAACAAAAATAGGGAACTGTTTTGTTGTAACAGTTGCTGCCACACAAAAGAATGCAAATATTTAGTTAAGTAATTTTTTGGCATCTGATTTTAAAGCCTCGTAGAGGCTAAAGATTGGTAGAAAAATTAAAGCAATTACCAAAAGTGCCGTAGGCACGATAGGCCGCTTTTTTTCTATCATGCCTACGGCATTTATTTATGTTCTTATTTTCGTTTGTACCCATCTATTGTCCCTCACGGGACTAAGCAAATGTTTTCGTAAACAGCTTTAATTATGAAGGCTTTCTGTTTTCCGGTAATGAATATTCCTTTCGCTTAAATAATTCATTATAAAATTAAAGCAGGCTTCATCTTTTCCCACCAACTCCGGTGGAAAAACACCTTTCTCCGTAAATAAATTTTCAATCAGCATATTCAATGCCGCAGTGCATGTGTATCCCGTTGTACGACTCATAGATGATGTTTGCGTTGCTGCATCATATTCATCATACAAATCGTAGCAAATTGTTTTTTCTGCATCGCTTATTTTTATCTGCATCAAAGTAAATTCAGCTTCTGTTTCTCCCAGTTTCCACTGGTCAAATAAAAGCGAAGATGTAAATTCCATCGGAGAAATTGGCTGCCCTTTAAAATTAACCGGCGTTGTACTTAAGAACCCGGCTTTAATCAATCCTTGCATCAAATCAATATGTCCGGGATAACGCAATGTTTTTTCTTTCATGTTGGGTATATGGCCCATGGTAAATAAAATAGAACGCAACCCGTCGGTGTTAAAACTTTCCAGCGTTCCCACATTTTCAAAATCTATCAGTTCGGCATCGCTTAATGCAGGCCTGGTAACAATATGGCTGTTCTCAACATACCGTGCCGGCCTGGTATATTCTTCCAGCACATCAATGGGAGAGAAGGGTGCTTTATATTCAAAAGGCAAAATTCTTTTCTTTGGCAATCCGCCAACCACACATTCAAAATTAGTTATTTTCATCCGCTCATTATAGTAACCTAAAATTAAATTACTCATGCCCGGTGCCACGCCGCAATCAACAATGGCAGTTACGTTTTTTTCTTTTGCAAGTACATCCAGTTCCAACGCATTCTCCGGAAAGAAAGAAATATCAACCACATTTTTTTTTGCATTAATGATTGCTTGCAAAGTTTTGTAACCCATAAAACCGGGCACGGCACAAATCACAAAATCAAAACCGGCAAGCATTGTATGGTAATTATTGTAATCACTTAAATCAGCTTTTATTGTTTTAATTACGTTATTTTTTTGAGCAAGCAATTGCAGTGCATTGTCGCTTACATCAAAAGAAGTTACATTGTATTTTGCTGCCAGATCAACAGCCATTGCACGGCCTACCATGCCGGCACCTAATATTGCTATTTGCATAAAATAAAATTTGTTGTCGCCCAGGGGCGAAGATTATGTATTTTTTTTTGTAACCAGCATTTGTTCTTTGTGGGGCTACATTGGCGACGCTCCATTCAACTGTGGTAATTTCTATCGTCTTTTATCAAAGCGATTTGAATAGATATTACAACAACGCAGTCCCATTCATCATAATGGAAATATAGGCTGAGAGCCTGTAAAAATGTGCGTATGAATTGGATTGATTCAATGTTTGTTTTAAAACTGGTCAGAAAAATAAAATACAGGATGCACCCAACTTTCAACTTTTAACCTTCAACTTTCAACCTACTACTTCTTCCCTTTCTTACTCACAAACTTCATTTCTGCAATTAAATTTTTAGCTTCTGCATATTTATCAACAATAAACATTACATACCGGATGTCAACCATAATATTGCGGCAGATGGAAGGATCGTAATTAATATCACTCATCGTTCCTTCCCAAACACGGTCAAAGTTGAGCCCAACTAAATTACCATCTGCATTCAATGCCGGACTGCCCGAATTACCACCCGTTGTATGATTGGCTGCAATAAAACAAACAGGCTGGCGGCCGTTTACGCCCCATCTGCCAAAATCTTTTTTATTGTACAGGTCAATCATTTTTTTAGGCAGATCAAATTCATAATCGCCCGGTACATATTTTTCCATCACACCTTCCATGTAGGTTTGTAAGTCATATTTAACACCATCACGTGGCTGGTAAGTTTTTACATTACCATAAGTAACACGCAAGGTACTATTGGCATCGGGGTAAAAAGCTTTGGTACTAAAAACATCCATCTGCGCCTGCATATAATTGCGTTGCAGCCGGTTTATTTCCGATTGCAGTTCATTCAGCCTTGGCGATACATTACTTACATAAGTCTTTAAAATATCGCTATACATTTGTCCGGCAACATCTGCTTTTATTGCTGCAACAGTTTCTTCAGTATTACCGCTGAGTAATTTCTTTATCTTATCTAAAGAGCTAAAAGACGTTTGCCCGTAAACCGCTTCTGATAAAGCAGTAACTGAATTTCCTTTTTCCGCAAGCATCCTTTTAAAAGCCGGCGAAATATTCTCAGCTTTCTGATCTTTAATATACATTTCCATCAAAGCCTCAAACAATTTCTGATCAACAGCGGGGCTGAATTCTTTAAAAGATTCTTCCAGCTTTGCCAGTACTTTTGTTTTGGCTGCATTGTAAGTTGCTTCATCTTTTGCTGCGGCAGTTACCAACGAGTTCATATCACCTGCAATGCCCCACAACTCAATCCTGGGAACAATTTCATTAAAATAATCACGGGCATAAGCATAAGGCTCAATATCGGTATAAGCCTGTTTTAAATTTTTAAGCAGTTCAATGTATGCCATATTATATTCGGGCCTGCTCAACACAATTTTTTCAAAATTACTTTCGTACTCTTTTCTTTTTGCAACGGCGTTTGTTTTGGTTAAACCAAGTACTTCGCCCTGCCATTTTTTCCAGGCGTTTGATACGCTTGCATATTTTGCAGCATACTGAATTTTAATGCCTTCATCTTTACGCATAAAACCATCAATAACGCCGAGTGCTTTAGTGCGTATGCCAATTTTTGCAGGGTCGCTCACTCTAACTGTTTGCTCAATAGCGCTGCTGTGCAGGTATTCGTTGGTGCGGCCAGGGAAACCAAACACCATTGTAAAATCTCCTTCCTTAACACCATCTAAAGATATATTTAAAGAGCGTTTTGGTTTGTATGGTACATTGTCTGCTGAGTAGCCGGCAGTAGGCTTGTTATTTTTATCAGCATAAATACGAAACATAGAAAAATCGCCGGTATGTCTTGGCCACATCCAATTATCGGTATCCTTACCATAATTACCGATAGATGATGGCGGTGCACCAACCAGGCGAACATCTTTATAAGTTTCGGTAACAAATAAAAAATATTTATTGGCTTCAAAAAACGGACGAATTAAAATATCCTGGTAGCTTTCTTTTTTTGTAGATGTTCTTAAAGCAGCCAGATTTTTATCAATGGCACTTTGTCTTTCTTTTTCTGTTAAGTTATTGGTAACGCCGGCTAAAACTGCGTTGGTAACATCATTAATACTGATGATAAATGTTGCAAATAAAGCGGGGTTCTGCAATTCCTGATCGTGGTTATAGGCCCAAAAACCATCCCGTATATAATTGTTCTGTAAAGAGGAATGATTTTGTATGGCATCAAATCCGCAATGGTGGTTGGTTAACAGCAAACCCTTGTCAGATATAACTTCGGCTGTGCAAAAGCCACCAAAACTAACGATGGCATCTTTTAAACTTCCTTTGCTGATGCTGTAAATATCAGAAGCACTTATCTTCATGCCCATCTTTTTCATTTGCTTTTCGTTAAGGGTCTGCAGTAACTGTGGTAACCACATGCCTTCTTCGGCAAAAGCCTGTATAAAAAATGAAACACTGATAATTAACAAGAGAAGATATTTTTTCATATAGAAAGTTTATTGGGCAAATTTAGGTAAATAAAAACTCAATGTTGATCTTGGTATAAAACAGTAATAAAAGCCAAAAATTTGAACCACATAGGCATATAGAAAAGATAGAAAATCACATCGACTATGTGTCATACTATGTTCCTTATGTATCTATGTGGTTCACATTAAAACCAACAACTTACTAATAACTCTATTTTAACCCTTTGTTAGCATCAATGGCTTTATTTTTGTTTAACAAACTATAAAAAACCAATGAAGAAATTAGTACTCTTTTTATCTGTAGCAATTATCTCTATTCAATCTTTATCTGCACAAACTATAAAAGGATTGTTTGATAAAGTAACCAAAGTTACCACAAACACATCTGGCAGCGGCCTTAGCAACGATGATATCATTAATGGTTTAAAAGAAGCCCTGCGTGTGGGTACCGATAGCAGTGCAAAACGTTTAAATAAATTAAATGGTTTTTTTGGCGATGCTGCCATAAAAATTTTAATGCCCGAGGAAGCAAAAAAAATTGAAACAACATTGAGAAGTTTTGGAATGGGGCCGGTTGTTGATAAAGCCATACTGAGTATGAACCGTGCTGCAGAAGATGCTGCCAGCGGCGTTGGTACTATTTTTTGGGATGCAATTAAAAAGATGAGTATTACCGATGGTTTAAAAATATTACGCGGCGGAGATTTTGCTGCAACAGATTATTTAAAATCAATCACTACAAAAGAACTTACCGATAAATTCAGACCAGTAATTGAAGCATCACTGGTAAAAGTAGATGCTACCAAATACTGGAAAGATATGTTTACTACCTACAACCGTTTTTCTGCCAAGCAGGTTAATACCGATTTAACTGCCTACGTTACCGAACGGGCTTTAAGCGGTTTGTTTTTAAAAATAAGTTTAGAAGAACAGAAGATACGCAAAAATCCGGCGGCACAGGTTACTGATATTCTGAAGAAAGTATTCAGCAGTAAATAATCTTAAATTTATTCCGCAAAAAAATTAATTTTTGGAATCCGCCATGTTATCAAATTATTAAGTATAATTGCAAATAAATTGCCACTCCGTAGAAACGGAGTGACTTTTTAACGATTGCTTGCTATATGAAAAATTTATATTCCTTTTGATTGCTGACTGATTCAGCTTACAGGCCCTGGTAGCCTTCAAACGATTGATTGTTCCTTTTTTAACGATTGCTGCTGTATGAACTAACTAACCGTCTTTTGTAAAACAAAGATAAGATGGTTACTTTTGCGGTCATAATCAACTTAGTCTTGATTTTATCATGCTAAAAGCATTTTTACATTCTGAAACCCTTTACAGTAAAGGTTTTTGGTAAACAGCCTTTATGATGCCCAACCGTTCTGCAGACATATTGTTTCAACTGATAAAATCACTGGAGAAGGCAGAGAAAAGGCATTTTAAACTCTACATTAAAAGAAGTTCATCACGGGAGGATCTCAAAATCATCCAGCTTTTTGATGCTATTGATAAAGGAAAAGATTACGACGAAAAAATAATTCTAAAAAAACTGCCCGGTATTGAAAAGCCACAGTTTGCCAATTTAAAAGCACATCTCTACAAAGAATTATTAGCCAGTTTACGCCTTTTAAAAAGTACCGATAGTATTGATCTGCAATTGCACGAACAATTGGATTATGCCCGGATACTTTACAATAAAGGTTTGTATTTGCAGAGTTTAAAAATATTGGAACGGGTTAAGGATCTTGCAAAAAGTTACCACCAGGAAAGTTTTTTAATACAGGTAATATCACTTGAAAAAAAAATTGAGACACTGCATATAACACGCAGTGGCGAGGGCGCAGCAGACCGGTTAACAGAAGAAGCGAATGCAGTAAACCAGCAACGTAACGAAATAACGGTATTATCAAACCTCGCTTTGCAATTGTACCAGTGGTATGTTAAGCATGGCCATGCCAGAAATGTAAAAGATGAAACTGGCGTAAGGAAATTTTTTAAACAAAACCTGCAGCTTGATATTAAAAACCTGAAAGGATTTTATCAGCTTTTATATCTTTACCAGAGTTATTGCTGGTATGCTTTTATACGCCAGGATTTTTTGATGTATTACCGCTACAGTAAAAAATGGGTTGATCTTTTTAAGAATGAGCCCATGATGATAACCGTTGAAACCGGCCATTACATTAAGGGCATGCACAACCTGCTAACAGCTAATTTTAATTTGCGCAATTTTAAACAGTTTGATAAATACCTTGCCCGTTTTGAGCGCTTTGGTTTATCTAAACCTGCAAACCAGCACGATAACTTTCGCATGCAGGCATTTGTGTATTTAACCAGTGCAAAAATTAATCAGCATTTAATGAGTGGTACTTTTGGCGAAGGCGTAAAACTGGTGCCGGTTATAGAAAAGGGTTTGGATGAATTTCAGATGTATATAGACAGGCATCGGGTTTTGGTAATTCAATACAAAACGGCGTTGCTTTATTTTGGTAATGGAGATTACGATGCATCCATAGATCAACTGCAAAAAATCATCAATGGCCCGCTGGATATGCGTATTGACCTGCAATGCTACGCACGGCTTTTGCATTTGATGGCACATTTTGAAATGGGGAACGATGCCATTATTGAATCGCTGATAAAATCTGTTTTTCGTTTTATGAGTAAGATGGAAAATCTGACGGTGGTAGAGGAGGAGATGTTTAAATTTTTAAAAGATAATGTGTACGAATCTGCAGTAAAATTAAAACCTGGGTTAAAAAAATTATTGCAAAAAATAAAACAGTTTGAAAACAACCGTTACGAAACCCGTGTATTTTCTTACTTAGATATTATTAGCTGGGTAGAAAGTAAAGTTTACGACAAACCAATGAGTGAAATTGTACACGAAAAATATCTGCAAAGCAAACACCGCTGATTATGATTACTACCTGTTACCTGTTATCTGTTTTAAACACGTCAATGGTTTCTTTATAACTACTATCCAACAGCAACACTTTGTCGAAAAATTTATCGGCTTCTGCAATTTTATTTAATTTAAATTTTGTCATGCCCATATTTAACGGATAAACAATCATATCGGGATAGTTTTCAACCAGGTGTTCAAAATGCGATGCTGCTTTTTCATAATTTTCCATTTTGTAAAAAGTTCTTGCCAGCAAATCTTCGGTAACCCTGCCACCATTCATTTCAAAAGCTTTAGAATTATACAGCAGTGCTTTTTCCAGGTCAGTTAACGATTCATCATATTCGCCCATGTAAATAAGGCCCAGTGTGTTGTTTACAATCATTTCATCGGGGTATATATTTACCGCTTTGTTCAGTTTTTTTAACGCAACTGCAATTTTACCTTTTGCCAAATCAACATCGGCGGTATTTACCAGGTAATCAAAACTGTTTTTAGCGTAACATTTTGCTGCCAGTGTTGAAAAATGAATAGCAGAATCGGGTTTATTCATTTCTTTATACGTTAAAGCAATATTGCGGTAAATGGTTCCTTTTGAGTCTTTAGAAATTTTGGGAATTTCTATGGCTTTAAAAAAAGCCTGTAAAGCCGAATCGTATTTGCCGCCATTCATATATTCAATACCATCCTGATTAATTTTAGTGATATTGTTTTCGGAAGCCGCGTTTGTACAAGCAAATTGTAACAGCAATAAAGCCGGGATAGAAAAGGCAAACAGTTTTTTCATGTTTAATCATTAATGCTACTTACAAACAAAATTATTCAAAAAAAATTACGGTAATCAATCTGCGGCTTTAAAAAGCATACTCAGTATTCTGGGCATTGTGTTACGGTCATTATCATCAAAATATTCGTTGATGGTTATTAGTTTAAAACCATTATTTTTTGCAGCCTGCACAAAATCTGAGAAGTGATGATTGAAACAGGAAACAACCACTTCACCTGCATCTGTAGTAAATCTTGCTTTACTGCCGCTGTATTGTTTAAAAGGATGCAGCTCACCAATGTAAACATAGGCGCCTGCTGCAATTGCTTTTGCTACTTTATTGAAAATGGGTTCTAGCTTTTCAATATGCTCAAGCACCAGACTAAAACTTACCAGGTTATATTTTGTGTTGATAAAATCCCAATTCTGTAAAATATCTGCCTGAATAAAATTTACTTTACTGCTGTTTATTTTTTGTTTTGCCTTGGCAAGCATTTCTGGTGAAAGATCAACTGCGGTTATTTGATTGGATTTGGTTATTAGCCATGCCGTATTTTTACCGGTGCCGCAGCCTATTTCAAGGCAATTGTTAAATGCAATGCCGGCAAGGGTTTGTTGCAAAGCCTTTGCTTCAAGGTCACGGGTTTTATTATCGTTGGTATCGTATTGATTTGACCAGTTATCGTATGCTTTTTGTACACTCATCCTTTCAGCTTTTCTATTTTTTGTTTTATACTGCCAATCTCACCCAAACGTATGATGCTCAAAATCAGACTTGCCCAAAATCTATCGTGGGTAATTATTTTTGATTTTTCAGCAACTTTTAAATCTCTTGCTGCAATCAATAAATCCAATTCGCCAGCCGTTTTATCTGCAACACTTACTGCAAATTTCCAGGCACCCTCACGGCTTAGCTGCATGCTGAAATCAACCATAAAATCATCAACTTTTTTTGTTCGCTGTAAAATCCATTTCAATGTAGGCCATATTTCTGCCAGTTGGTTTTGTACATCTGCAACCAGCGATGAGAGGATGCTGTTTATTTTATTAAAATCATTTTGCAGCGTGATGATGCTTTTACCGTCAGATATTTTTGCGGCGGCAATACCCAAATCAAGATTAATATGAGCGTTCATACCCATCAGCAGGTGTTGCAGCATAATGGGCCAGTAATTGGTTGTTATATCAAATGCTTTTTTCCACGAAGCTGTTATGGGTTGATTATTTTTCCAGGCAAAGTGAGCATCCAGATAACGACTGGCAAAAATCACATCTAATTTTTCCATTCTGGCCCCATCTTCAAATTCATTATTTGCGATACCCAGTTTTACCCTGTTGGTTACTTTGCGGTATAATGCAGCAAAGTAACCGGCAGTATCATTATTATCTTCCGATTGTTTAATGATATTATCCAACGCTTCAATTACTTCATCAATGGTATTAATTGCAGGCATGAAGTTACCGGTTTAATAAGTTTCGCTGTAAAGTAAATAAAAAAGGCAGCTTTTTCAAACTGCCTTTACTTTTATAAAAATATTACGCTTCTTCTTTAGGATGATCGGCCCATACTGTTGTGTCTTCCCAGGTATCAATATCCTGCTGCATTTCGGCAATTTTATTGCGGGCTCCTTTTAACGCACCAGCACCCAACAGCAGGCGTACCGGCGGTGTATCACTTTCAACAGCTTTTATAATTGCCTTGGCGGCCCTCACCGGATCGCCGGGCTGGTTGCCGCTGTAACCACGTATGGTATTTTGATTGGTATGTGCAGTAGCTGCATAATCATCAATTATTATTTTGGTGTTATTAGCCGATCTGCCAGCCCAATCTGTACGAAAACCACTTGGCGCAACAACTGTTACTTTAATGCCCAGCGGTGCAGTTTCTTTTGCCAGCGATTCTGAATAACCGGTTACAGCAAATTTGGTTGCATTGTAAAAACCCACACCCGGGAAAGCAACCATGCCACCAATGGAAGAAATGTTTACAATATGTCCCTTACGCTGAGCCCTCATAATGGATAATACGGCGTTGGTTACGGTTGCCAGGCCGAAGAAATTAATTTCAAACATGCGGCGGTATTCTGCTTCTTCACTTTCTTCAATAGCACCAAAATAACCGATGCCTGCATTATTTACCAATACATCTATGCGACCAAACCTTTCCTGGGCCTGCTTTACAGCGGCTGCTACTTCCTGCGGATTTGTTACATCTAATTTAATGGCAATAGCACTATCTGCAAATTGCGACACAATATCTTTTACATCCTCTGTATTGCGGGATGTTACGGCAACCTGGTTGCCTTGTTGCAATGCTTCCATTGCCAGGTTGCGACCAAAACCGGTTGAGCAGCCGGTTATAAAATATACTTTACTCATTTACATTTACTTTTGGTGAAGTAACAAAAGTAGCAATCAAACCATCAATGTTTTTACGGAAAACGAAATTTGTATAAAACGTTTTTAGGAAAACGCTTTATACAAATTTACTGAGCATTACTTTTTAATTTTTTGTTGCTATACTATAATTTCACCTTCTATGGAATCATCTAAGGTTTTTCCCATGGCGGCGCCAGCAAGTCTTTTAATGAAGGAAACCAGTTGGCCATGCTTTGTATCCCAATAGTAGCCATCTTTTATCACAAATTTAATTACTGTTATGCGGGGGTCATCAATGCCTTCTGTAAACCAGGTTTTCATTATGGGGTTCCATAATTTTTCTATCATGGCCCTGTCTTTGTTGATAGATGCTTCACCATACAGGGTTAAAAAATCTTCGTAAGATGATTCTTTAAAAAGAAGCTGAACTTTTGGATCCTCATTAATTTCTGCATTGTGATGGCTATCGGCCGCACTTAAAAAAAACATGTTGCCATCATCATCTGTCAGTTGAACAGACATGGGCCTTGTAGCAAAACTTTGCCCGGTTTGTATTTTAGTGCAAAAAAAGCATACGCCCGATTTATCAATCAGTTCTCTTATTTTTTTAATTGCCTCTTGACCAAAAAGATTTTTTGTATTTTCTTCCGGTTGATTTTTGTTGATGCTGCTCATAATTATATTTTTTTCAAAATAAAATTTCAAACATCATTCCAAAAATTGTTTTGAGTTTTATATATAAGTTGTTTGACGATTGTGTTACTTGTTAGTTTAACTATGGAACAAAATGCAACAACTTATTTACACCAGATTCAGATTACGGGTATTTTTTTACTCAATCATTTTTCTTTTGCATCCAGTACTTCCACATCAAAAACCAAAATGCTATTTGGCGGGATTTCGGCAGAGCGTGTGCGTATGCCATATGCAATACCCGATGGAATGAACAACCGCATCTTTCCACCAACTTTGCAATGTACCAGGCCAGTCTGCCAACCCTGTATCAGCCGGTTTAAAGGAAATGTTGCAGGCTTGTCTTTTGTTTCATCAAACACGCTGCCATCGCTGAATAGCGAGCCTCTGTAATGTACCGTAAGTGTATCGGTAACTTTTACCAATCGCCCGGTTCCTTCTTTTAAGGTTTGATAAAACATGCCCTCTTGGTAAGTAACACTGTCTTTAGAAAGCTTACTCCACAAAAGTACTTCCTCCATTTTTTGTTGTGCCAGACTGTCTATATTACTCATCTGGCGCAGTGATGGAGGTTTGGTTGTTTGAGAGTCAAGTGCCTTCCAGGTGCCGTTGTTGCGCTGCAGCCAGCGGTTGCTGGTTATTATGGCAGATTTTTTATCCTTGTTGCTAACAATAAATTTAATACTGATTGTATCATCAAAACTTCGGGTAGCAATCAGTTTCCATTTTTTTTCTTGGGGGAGATAAATATAACCAGAGTATAAAGTTTTATTTGTTCCCGAGTCGCTTGCGGTTGCAATTAGCAGCGGATAGGTTTCATTAAACTGCCAGTCGTAGTTCCATCCGTAATTTGGACCAACCGCATATGTATTTTTTTTAAATTCAATATGATTTGTTTTTTTATCAAAAAAACCAAATACAATCATCTTTTGTTCTTCGATACTACTTAACCCTAAGAGTGCATCATTAGCAATTATTCCGGCAGTTGATTTCATTAGCTTGCCTTTTTCTGTAATTTTTATTTCTGCATAGTATGAAACAACTTTAATAGAGTCTGGGATTTTATAAACTCCTTTTAAA
>JAYURR010000211.1:0-26086 GCA_043756605.1 Chitinophagaceae bacterium | reverse complement strand
AAAGGGTGAAAAGAATTTATATACTTTGTTTGACAGCGGTGCAAATCTTTCCTGCATAAACCCCGATTTTGTAAAAGATCTGGAAATTCCGACATCTTTAGGCAAAGTAAGATCAATTGCAACTGCTGCAATCGGGCATTATATTCAGATAAAAGAAAGAGTTCTTTTAGATTTTTATTTAAACGACGTGTTACTAAGCGACGAATTTTTATTAGTACCCGGTTTAAGTGAAGAAGCAATAATTGGAGCCGCCACCATGCAAAAATGGCGCATTAAATTAGATTTTGAACACGATACCGTACACGTTGATCCCAAGGTTGCGAAGATGGAATTGAAGTAAAAAATAATAGCCCTGGTTTTTAAGCTCTTTATATTTTTTTTTCAGATACCGTACTAAGTTTTTATACACACTTTTATTTATTGGCACGATTTTCCTTTAAGAGTATTTAAAAAAATAACTTATGAAAAGGAAATTCCTGATTTTTACCGCTGTTCTGATAACAGTTTCAGCAATAATTATATCCTGCAAAAAGGATGATAAAGCCGAAGGCAGTTCAACACTACATGTACGTTTAACAGATGCACCTACTGCATACGATGAAGTAAATGTTGATATTCGTGAAGTACGTGTAAAATTTACTGATGATAACTTACCTGATGGCTGGGTTACTTTAACCACCTTTCCTGGAATATACAACCTGCTGGCTTATCAGAACGGGGTAGATACCTTATTGGGTACCGGTGTATTTCCAACACAGGTAGTTAAAGAAATACGGTTCATATTAGGGCCTAATAATACGATAAAGGATGCTGGCGTTGTTTACCCACTCACCATTCCAAGCGGTTCGGAGTCAGGCTTAAAAATCAAAATAAATAAATCATTGAACGCAACGTTGGAAACAATAATTATTGACTTTGATGCTGCATTATCTGTAAAAAAGGAAGGCCCAGGAGATTATAAATTAAGACCTGTTTTAAAAATAAAATAAAATACTTCAGTATTTAAAAGTAAAAATGCCCTCAATTTGGAGGGCATTTTTATTAATTTTTTATTTTAATTCTTTTACCAAACCAACGCACTTGCTCCCAAAATTGCAGCGTCTGATTCTTTAAGCTCACTAAAAATAAGTTTTACTTTATTTTGAAAAATGGGCAACAGGTTTGCCTCCATGTGCTTTTTGGTTGGGTTCAGTATCAGATTACCAGCTTTGGTTAAGCCCCCAAACAATACAATGGCAGCAGGCGATGAGAACATTACAAAATTTGCCAGCGATTCTCCCAGTATCTGCCCGGTAAATTCAAATATTTCATTGGCAATATTATCGCCCTGCATGGCACATTCATAAACCGATTCGCTGGTAAGTTCATTTATGCTGTAATTACGCAGCAGGCTTGGCTCTTCGGGGTGCTTGGTAAGCATTTCAATAGCAGTTTCACGTACGCCGGTTGCAGAGGCATACGATTCTAAACTTCCCTGCATACCGGTGCTTTTATGCATTCTGCCGCCTGGCCTGATGATGGTGTGGCCCAGTTCACCGGCAAAGCCATCATGTCCAACAACAATTTTTCCATCTATAACAATACCACTGCCTACACCGGTACCCAGGGTAATGGTGATAAAATGTTTCATGCCTTTACATGCACCATACATCATTTCACCCACGGCAGCAGCGTTGGCATCGTTTGTAAGTTGTGTTTTAAGTTTAAATTTTTTTTCAAAAAGATCTGCAATCGGTATAATGCCTTTCCATTTTAAATTGGGGGCATACTCAATAGTGCCGGTGTAAATATTGCCGTTGGGTGCACCCATGCCAATGCCTACAAAATTTTTTATGCCGTCGGCCTTTTCTATCAGCGGATTTAATTTCGCTGCCAGGTCGTCAATAAAATCTTCTACCACATCGTGTTCATTGCTGGGCACACGATCCTGCTCAATAATTTCTCCGGCATTGTTTACAATACCAAATTTGGTTGTAGTGCCGCCAATGTCAATGCCAATTGCAAATTTATCTTTCATAAAATCTTTAAAAGAAGTGATGTAAATTAATGTCCACCTTTGGTATCAACAGCCGCATCGTAATCAATTCCTTGTCTTTTTAAAATTCCTTTTACAGCAAAAGCAAAAAATGCCAGGTATGCAAAACAAACTACACAAACCCAGTACGATTGATGAATACCAATAACATCAGCTAATTTTCCCTGTATTGGCGGAATAATTCCACCACCCAAAATCATCATAATTAAAAATGCAGAACCTTCGGTTGTATATTTTCCTAGTCCGGCAATGGATAATGTAAAAATACAAGGCCACATAATTGAGCAAAATAATCCACCACTTAAAAAAGCATAAATGGCAATTGTGCCTGTTGTCATAGTGCCGATAATCATAGCGGCCACAGCCAACAAACTAAATATCAGTAAAGTTCTTGCTGGTTTGTTTTTGCTTATATAAAAAGCTGCAATCTGTATCAGCACACAAACCACATAATAATATAAAGGCTGCATATCATATTGCGCCACCGTATTTACGCCAACGATAACTCCAAAAGCAATTAAGGGAACAATGATCTGTAATAGAAGTTTGGTGTTATCTGATAATTTAAATGCAGAAACAGCACCGGCCCATCGGCCTATCATCAAACTTCCCCAATACATCGAAATGTAAGGTGCAGCTTCAGAAGATTGAAGACCGCCAAAATCGGATTGTTTTAGCAATTCACTTAAATTACTGCCAATGGCAACTTCAACACCCACATAAACAAAAATGGCTAGCATACCCAATACCAATTGAGGATATTGCATAGCACCCCAACCGGTTGATTTTTTCTTTGCAGTTATATTAGCAGCCAGTAAACCAACTACCACCACAGCCAAAGCGCCCAGCAACCACTTTAAGCGGTAACTTTCCAAAGCATGTTTTTGAGCGTCATCTAAAGTTGCGGGGTCTGTTTTATAACTGCTGAAAACCGGTACAAACATAATTACCAGTAACCCCGTCATAATTAATAAAGTATATAAAGCCTTTGTTCCGCTTTCTACTTTCTCTTCCGAAATTCCTGCTGGTACTTTTTTAGAAAAATAAAAGAGGGCTGCGGCTGCAATAAATAATGCTCCTACACAAGTATATAAAATGATTACTTTACTTAAACTTAAAGCAGCAATCTGCTCATCGGTAATGGCTGCAGTGCTGCCAAACAATGCAATGGCAACTACAATGGGGCCAATGGTTGTACCAAAAGAGTTAATACCGCCACCCAGGTTAACACGGCTGGTACCGGTTGCAGGATCGCCCAATGAAATGGCAAACGGCTGTGCGGCTGTTTGTTGTAGAGAAAATCCTAAAGCAACAATAAATAAACCAACCAGCATGCCGGAAAATGTATTTGCATTTACAGCAATGATCATTGCTGCTGCACCCAATGCAGAAAAAAGCAAACCATAAACAATACTTTTTTTATAGCCCCATTTGCCCACCAGATCTTTGCCCCCAAAGGCACCGTATGCAAACAATATTAATGCACCAATATAATAAGCTGTATAAAATGCAAAATCAATTAGCTGGCTTTGAAACTGATCTAAATGAAAATAGTGTTTACAAAAAGGAATAAACACACTGTTACCTGCGGCAATAAATCCCCAGAAAAAGAATACAGTTACCAGGGTGCCTAATGCGCCATAATTTGTTTCTTTTAAAGGCTGATTTTGTTGTGGAGTAATTAAGTCGGTTTGTTCTGTTGGCATATCGTTATTTTTTAGTGGTTGAAAATAGAATAAAATTATCATTGAGAAAAATATTTCGTTTCAAATTGGTTGTCAATCAAAAAAGGATTGCTAAATTGAACAGCAATAAAATAATTGAATGGAAATTTTACATGTTAGTGCAGAATGTTACCCTTATGCAAAGGTTGGTGGTCTTGCAGATGTAGTGGGCACGCTGCCCAAATACCAGCAACAACTTGGGCATATTGCTAAAGTTGTTGTACCCATGTACCGCACAAAATTTTTGTACGAGAACGAATGGAGCGTAGAGCATAAAGGTAGCTTTATGATGGGCGACCGGTATTTTGATTACACCATCATTAAAGAAAAAACAAACAAGCTTGATTTTGATTTGTACTGTGTAGATATTAACGGATTGCTTGATCGTGAAAATGTTTACAGTTATGATGACGATACCGAACGCTTCACCGCATTTCAGATTGCAGTGGTTGATTGGCTGAGTAATTGGGAACACAGGCCGGATGCGGTGCATGTACACGACCATCACACCGGCCTAATACCTTTTATGATGCGGCATTGTTTTAATTACCGCCATCTTGCCGAGGTGCCAACCATACTTACCATACACAACGCACAATACCAGGGCTGGATGAGTTGGGATAAAAGCAATTACATCCCCGCCTGGGATACGTTTCAATGGGGTTTGCTTGATTGGAGTAATACCATCAACCCGCTTGCCTGTGCTGTAAAATGTGCCGAGAGGGTTACAACCGTTAGCCCCAGTTACATGGAAGAACTTACACAAGAAGCAAATGGATTGGAACAATTGTTCCGTATGGAAAGAGCAAAATCAACTGGCATATTGAATGGTATTGATACCGTGGTTTGGAACCCCGAAACAGATACTTATATACTGGATAATTTTTCGCTTAAAGATGCCGAAGCAGGTAAATTATTAAATAAGAAAAAACTTTGTAAAGATTTTAAACTGGATGTTGCACTGCCGCTGTTTGTTTTTATTGGAAGATTGGTTGGCGAAAAAGCTGCTGATCTTTTGCCACAGGCAATTGTAGATGCAGTAAGCCAGTTGGGTAAAAAAATGAATTTTTTAATTTTAGGTAGTGGCGATAAAAGGGTAGAAGATCAATTGAGTTACCTGGCAGAAGGGTATGCCGGTTTTTACAATTCAAAAATTGGATATAACGAAAAACTATCGCACCAAATGTATGCCGGTGCCGATTTTTTGCTTATGCCCAGCCGTGTTGAACCCTGTGGTTTAAACCAGATGTATGCTTTGCGATATGGCACCATACCAATTGTAAGAAGCACCGGAGGATTAAAAGATACCGTGATTGATTTTGGTGAACCAAATGGTTTTGGCATACGTTTTAATTATGCCAGCGTTTGGGATATAACTTATTCTATTCATCGTGCTGTGGAGCTTTACGATGATAAAGAAAAAATGACAGAACTGGTGCAGCAGATAATGCAGATAGATAATAGCTGGGAGCAAAGTGCTGAAAAATATTTAAACCTTTATAAATCTATACAAATAAAATAAATCCAAATGATCAGCACATCTGTAATAGCCGTAATACTTGGAGGTGGCGCAGGCAGCCGCTTATATCCTCTCACATCAACACGCAGTAAACCGGCAGTGCCCATTGGCGGTAAATACCGATTGGTTGATATTCCCATTTCCAACTGTATTAATTCAAACATCAACCGCATGTTTGTATTAACACAATACAACTCAGCCTCTTTAAACAAGCATATAAAAAATGCTTACCAGTTCAGTGCCTTCAGCAGCGGCTTTGTTGATATACTGGCTGCCGAGCAAACACCCGAAAGTATGGGTTGGTTCCAGGGCACTGCAGATGCTGTTAGACAATCTTTAAAACATATACAGAACAACGATTTTGAGCATGTACTCATTTTAAGTGGCGATCAGCTTTACCAGATGGACTTTAGAGAAATGTTTGAAAACCACATTGCAAAAGGTGCCGATATTTCTATTGCCACCATACCTGTTGGCGACAGAGAAGCACCCGAATTTGGCATACTAAAAGCCAACGAAGAAAATTTAATTACATCGTTTATTGAAAAACCGGCCAAAGAATTATTACCCCATTGGGAAAGTGATACCGGTGATGAAATGCAGGCCCAGGGCCGCAAATACCTGGCCTCAATGGGTATTTATATTTTTAACCGTAAAATGTTATTTGATGAGTTGCTGGTAAACAAAAAAGATGCTACTGATTTTGGAAAAGAGATTATCCCGGATTCTATCAGCAGCAAAAAAGTGGTGAGTTATCAGTATGATGGATACTGGACTGACATTGGAAATATCTATTCTTTTTACGAAGCCAATCTTGCTTTAACTTTAGAGATACCACCTTTTAATTTGTTTGATAATAACCGGGCAATTTTTAGTCGTGCCCGTATGCTGCCACCTATGAAGATTGGTAACACGCATGTTGAAAATAGTATTCTTGCCGAAGGCTCCATCATTGATGCATCCCGAATTGTAAGCAGTGTAATTGGCATCAGAACCCGCATTGGTAAAGGTACCGAGATCATCAGCTCGTACATTATGGGCAGCGATTATTACGAAACCATTCCGGAAATGGCTCACTCCCTCGAAAGAAACATTCCCAAACTGGGTATTGGCGAAAATTGTAAAATTGAAAACGCCATCATAGATAAAGACTGCCGCATTGGTAATAATGTAAACATTACCGGCGGTGCTCACTTAACAGATACCGATCATGCTTTGTATGCCGTTAAAGATGGTATTGTTGTGGTTAAAAAAAGAGCAATAGTACCGGATGGGTTTGTGATATGATGAACGTTATGTGGATGTAGTTATAGTTATGTTGCCCTTTCAGGGCGGGAAGCATAACCCGGTATTTCAAATTTGTGATTTAATTAAGGAATGAAAAAGTATTTTTAAGAAACAACTTAATGATGTTTCGATGTTCACTTTTTTTAATTGTACTACTTTTTATTTCCTGTAAAAGCAAAGATGGTGCAAAGCTAATTAGTAAAAATAATTTAATTATTTATTTACAACCTTTTGATGGTATAACTGCAGCTCAAACAAACTCTGTTTTTAATGAGGTTAAAAAGGTTTATGCTTTTATCGAAATTAAAAAAACAATTCCACTGCCTTCTGCAGCTTACTATCCGCCACGGAGCCGTTACCGGGCCGATTCTATAATTCATATTTTAAGTCGGCAGGCTGCAAGTGGGCATAAAATTATCGGCCTTACCAATAAAGATATAAGTACAACAAATAATGAAATAGCAGATTGGGGTGTAATGGGGCTGGGCTTTTGTCCGGGTAAAGCCTGTGTAGCTTCAACTTTCCGGTTATCAAAAAGCGAAACCAGCAAACAGTTATTTAAAGTGGCAGTACATGAATTGGGCCATACATTCGGGTTACCACACTGCCCGGTAAAATATTGTTTTATGAGAGATGCCGAAGGAGGAAACCCTACCAATGAAGAAAAAGAATTTTGTACAAACTGTAAGTCTTTTTTAGCGGGCAAAGGTTGGCATCTTAAATAATCGGTTCTACAAAACAATATTCCACAACAATTGCTCCATCCATTTTTTCGAATCCGGGTCATCGCTATTAACCCAGTCTTTGGTACGTTCTTTAATTGTGCTCTTCATGCTGGCAAGGTTAAAAGGTTTTTTTGAAGTGATGGGTTTGATGGTATTTACAGGCACATTGTTAAGCATTATTTTTGTTGCAATCCAGGATGTGTACATTCTTGGAATGGTAACGCCCAGTATCATGCCGGGCAAGCCGTTAATAGAGCAGGGGCCGCCGGGGATAAGGATTTCATCGGTATAAAAAGCAAAAACATATACACTGTCGCTTATCTTTCCTTCTGCTTTACGGCAGTTAAAACCGGCAATCATCCTGTTTTCATTGGTTATTTTCCAGTTGATTGCTGGTATAGAATCTTCGGTAATAAAAACAGAACCGAAAATTGTTTTCTGCATCGAAAACTTATTGTTGCCATGATCCATGTACCACACATTTTCCTCATCATTCCTTCTCAGGTATTCAGGTATTTTCAGGTTGGCCTCCCAATGATCAAATTTAAAAATGCTTTTATTATCAGCAAAAGTAAACAGGTAGTAACCGGTTTTAAATTGGGGCATTAGTTCTTTCAGTTTTTCATCCCACGAATCGTTGCCCATGGTTTTTTTTATATTGGTTTTAACTTCGTATTCAATTACGGCTTTATCTAAAAATTGCTGTGCGGTTAAATTTGTTGTACACATCATTACAACTGGTATCAAAAAAAATTTCTTCATATCTTTTGTTTTAGATAATTTATTTTATCATTTTGCTTTTGCTCCTGCATTCTTAAAATTCCACGTAAAGCCAACCATCCAGTAACGCTGTAAACGGTCGTTCCTGGTTTCGGAATAGGTGTTACGGTCGTAGCTGCTGTTGATGCCCACATTCTGGTTTAAAATATCACGTATTAAAATATAAGCGGTAAACTCATCTTTTTTAAATGTTTTTTCAAGCCTGCCGTTCCATATCTGGTAGTTTATTGCTTTGCTTTGTTGCTGTGTTTTTTGTTGAGAATAAAATTCATAGTCGGAGCTTACAGACAGGCTTTTTAAAATATAAACTTTTGCATTAAGCGATAAGGTATTGGTAAAAAAATCCTGGTTGCTGTTGATTTGCGAAGTTTTACTGTTGTTGTAAGATATATCTTCACTTATATTAAAATCATACTTTTTATCTTTACTTTTCGAAATATAAATACTCATTCCTGCACCCGTTATTTTAGAATAGTTTACCGCATTGTTAAAAACATCAGCCGTTTTGCTATATCTGAAACTTGGCCCAAAATAAAGCCTGGTATCTATTTTTTTAATTTTAAAACCAATGCCACTCCAAAAACTCATCGAGTAATTTCCGTTGGTATTTATAGGCTGTGTAACGGTTTTGCCGGAATCAAGATCAATAACACGATTGTTTGTTATGGAGTTACTTATTAAACGAACGTTGAAAGACTGATAGGTATAAAGATCTTTTAAAAAATTGTAAGTGTTATGCGATATGTAGATAGCATTTGTAAATGAAGGCTTTAGTTGCGGATTACCAATATACTGGTTAAAATTATCAGCATTGTTCCGCAGCGGTTGCAACTGGTTAATGGTTGGCTGCGTGGTGTTACCATTGTAACCAATCCTTATATTATGCTGGCTTTTGTAACTGTAATTAAAATTAGCAGCCGGAAAAAAATTTGTGTAGCTACGCAGGTAATCTTTGCCCAGTGTATTATCCTGCAGGTTAAATTTTGTAAAGCCAAATCCCGAACCAAAACTGAATTTAATTTTCTTATCACTAAAACTGATACGCAACGATGGTTTGTTAATTACAATTGATTGCGTAAAATCATTTGTTAGGGAGTCTACCGCCAAATCATACATGCCGGATATAGGCGAATAAGCATAAGTAAGCTGATCGTTTTTACCCTTATTATAATTTAATTCATACGCAAATTCCAAAGCATATTTTTTAGTTAATGGCTCGGTATATACCAATCTTGCCGAAAGACCTGAATTGTTTTTATCTGTGATTCTTTGCTGGTCCACATTTTGTGGTGTTGTAGGCTGACCTTTATCGTAAGACTGGTTTAATGCTTTTAAAAAATTTATACCTTCTGTTGATAAATTACTCCAATCTGTATTCAGCGAAATGGTTCTCCTTGGTTTTTTAAATTTATGTTTAAATAACAGCCCGCCATAAAAAGAATTTTTATCGTTATTGGTTTTTACTTTGCTGCTTGTTTCATTTTTAAGTGTGCCTGTATTACCTGTGCTGGTTGCTGTTCTACCCTCCTCACTTTCTGTGTGGTAAAAATTTGCCTTGGCAGTTAATTTAAGCGTATTGTTAGAATCTAATTTTACCTCGTACGTTGCTGTGTTTTTATAATTGTAACGGTTTACGTAAGTGTTAGTAGCCGATTGATCATTAAAAATTGAATCACCATATTGTGTTTGCGCAAAACGACTTTGCCTGTTGTTGTAGATCTGTCCGGTGTATTGTGGCGTAAAATTTAAATTGTGTTTATCCTTCCATTTATTGCTGTATTGCAGTCCTGTGTTCATATTCCTTATAAAACCATTTTGGGTATTTACATACGGCTCATCATCATTATTGCCGCCTGTCCATTGGTAACTCAGGTCTCCGTTATCATCCATAGATACACTAAAGTTATCGCTGCCTGCATATTTTTCCCTGTCTTCCCAGCTTAAGCCATCCTGGCCTGTGTTACCGGTTAAAAAATAAACCGATACTTTTCTTTTACCCTTAAACGAACTCAGCAAAATATTTGTGTTGTACCGGTCATCAATTTTATTTACTAAGCCACCAGCCAGATCTATCTTACCAAAATAACCCTTCTTTTTATCTTCTTTTAATTTTAGGTTGATGGTTTTTTGAGTGTTGCCATCATCAATGCCTGTAAACTCAGCCTGTTCACTTTTTTTATCAAATACCTGCACTTCTTTTACGGCATCGGCTCTCAGGTTTTTTATTGCCATGCCCGGATCGTCACCAAAAAATTCTTCCCCATCAACCAAAACTTTTGTTACCTGTTGGCCCATGGCGGTTATCTTACCACTTTTATCAACCTGTATGCCCGGCAATTTTTTCAGTAACTCTTCTACATTGGCATTGGCACTTACTTTAAAGCTATCAGCCGTGTAAATGGTTGTATCGCCTTTTACACGAATTGGATTTCCGCTTTTTACAATCAGCTCCTGCAGTAGTTTGCTTTTAGATGTTAACGCAACACTTATGTTGTTGGCATCATTTGGGCTGATTAAAATATTATCAACAAAATCGGCAAAATAGGGATGGGTCGTCATCAGGATATAATTGCCTGCTTTTATATTTTTAAAAGTATAATTGCCATTTAAATCTGTTCGGGCAAATTTGTACAAAACAGAATCAACCGGTGTAAGCAGCATTACCACTGCATTATGCACAGGTTTATTTTGTGTGGTATCTTTTACGGCACCAGCTACCGTAATTGTTTGAGCTTGCGCCTTGGTTGAAAAAATAATAATGAGCAGTAAACTTGCAGTAAGTTTTAGCATACAGTAGTTGGATTGGTTTATGGCTAAACTAAATTCTTAGTTAAATATGAAACAATTAATCTTATAAACTAAATCGTAATTCTTAAATTTACGTTAAATCAAAAATGCAGGCTTTTAACAGATTACAAAATGATATTTCTCTAAATGGCAACATCTAAGCTTCAGCCGATAAAAACTTCGGTAACAAAAATAAATAAATCAAACAATGCCTTGCCTTTAAAATATGAGGATATACACTTTATTGATGCTTTAAAACCTGTATGGAACTATTCTTTATTTACAGATGAAGACATTACCAATTTTAAAAACGGCACCTTTTATAACGGCTATCAAAAATTTGGAAGTCAGTATTTAAATGTTTTAAACACGGATGGTTTTTATTTTGCTGTGTGGGCACCCAATGCTACAAAGGTTTCTGTTATTGGCGAATTTAATGGTTGGAAAGAGCAATTGCATCCCCTTTTTGTAAGGCTCGATAAATCGGGCATTTGGGAAGGTTTTATACCAAACATAAAAGCAGGCGAAACTTACAAATATTACATCAAAGGTTTTAAGGGTGCCATAATTAAAAAGACAGATCCGTATGGGCAATACTGCGAACTCAGGCCTGCAACAGCTTCTATAACATGGCAAAGCCAACACCAATGGCAAGATGCAGTCTGGATGAAAAAAAGAAAAAAACACAATGCGCTCAATGCGCCCTGGAGTGTGTATGAAGTGCATCTGGGCAGTTGGATGCGGCCCGTAAAAACGGATGAAGAAAGTTATAATAGCTACGTGCAGCTTAAAAAACATCTGGTGCCTTACGTAAAAAAAATGGGCTTTACGCATGTAGAGTTGATGCCGGTAATGGAATTTCCATTTGACGGTAGTTGGGGCTACCAGGGCACGGGTTATTTTGCAGCTACATCACGCTTTGGTTCGCCTGATGATTTCCGTGATTTGATTGATGCTTTTCATCAGCAGGATATTGGTGTTATATTAGATTGGGTGCCATCGCATTTTCCTTACGATGCACATGGATTGTTTATGTTTGATGGTACGCATACGTATGAATATGCAGATATGACCAAAGGCTATCATCAGGATTGGAACAGTTATATTTTTAATTACGAAAGGGGAGAAGTAAGGTCATTTTTAATAAGCAGTGCCAGGTTCTGGTTAGATCAGTTTCATGTGGATGGTATTAGGGTTGATGCTGTAAATTCAATTTTGCGGTTAGATTATTCACGTAAGGAAGGAGAGTGGACGCCCAATAAATTTGGCGGTAACGGTAACCTGGAGGCTATTGAATTTATAAAACATTTTAACGAAACCGTTTACCGCGATTTTCCGGATGTGCAAACCATTGCAGAGGAAGCCAGCGACTGGCCAAAAATATCTAAACCTACAACTGAGGGTGGGCTTGGGTTTGGTATGAAGTGGATGATGGGCTGGATGCATGATACACTTGATTATTTTAAGATGGATCCATTGATGAGGCAGTTTCAACAAGATAAGTTCTCGTTCAGCATGATGTATTATTATGATGAAAATTTTATGCTGCCCTTTAGCCATGATGAAGTGGTACATGGTAAAAGCCCCATGCTTTACAAAATGCCCGGCGATGAGTGGCAGAAATTTGCAACTATGCGCTTGTTGTACACGTACATGTTTACGCACCCCGGTGCCAAACTTTTATTTATGGGTAACGAGTTTGCCCAAACCACCGAATGGAATTATAAAAGCGAACTGGATTGGGAACTGCTGCAATATGATAGCCACCAGCAAATGCAGGATTGTGTGAAAGACTTAAATCATTTATACAAAAACGAAGCGGCCCTGCACGAACTGCAATTCAATACTAAAGGATTTGAATGGATTGATTTGAACCACCGTTCCGAATCGGTTATTGCCTACATGCGTAAAGGAAAAAATAAGAACGATAATATGCTGGTGGTTTTAAACATGACCCCTGTTGTACGCAAAGACTGGAAAATAACAGTAAAAGGAAAAGCAACCTGGACAGAGGTTTTTAACAGCGATGCTAAACAGTACTGGGGAACCGGTAATGTGTTTAACCCTGCGCCAAAAATGGTTTTAGTGGATAAAAAGAAGGGTATTTATGAAATAAACCTGCACCTTCCTGCGTTAGGAGGTATAATCCTGCAATAATTGGAATAATCTTTGTATCCTTACACCTATGAAAAAACTCCTCTCATTACTCACATTTACAGTTTTTGCCTTTAGTTCATATGCCCAAATTTCCGATAGTTCGCAATTTTACTTTCAAAAAGGTTTAGAAGAAAAGAAAGTAAAACGTTACATGGTTGCATCCGAATATTTTACAAAAGCAGTTGAATTAAATCCTGCTTTTACCCATGCCCATATTGAAAACGGATATGCAAACATCGAAATGCGTAAAACCGATGCTGCCAAGGCGTCTTTTGCAAAAGCATTTGAGCTGGAGCCGGAAAATGAAATGGTAATAAAAGAGCTGGCAAATATTTATTTTAATTACCGGCAATATCAGCAAGCGCTCGATATGGCGCAAAAATGCAAAACCTGCACCAATAAAGACAGGATAATGGCCATGTGCTATTATAATATGGAAGATTATGGAAAAGCCGAAAAACTTTTGCTATCGGTAGCTGCAAAAAATCCAAAAGATGCAGAAGTTACTTATACATTAGCCAGCAATTACCTCGCCATGGGGCTTGAGCCGAAAGCCATTACCTGGTACGAAAATGCGGTGTTACTTGATGATAAAAAGAGTAAATGGTTTTTTGAACTGGGGTTACTTTACTCCAATAACAACAATTATAAAAAAGCAGTTGCTGCCTACTCAAAAGCCGCCGAGCTTGGTTTTATACGTGGAAACGATTTTAATGAAAACCTGGGTTTTGCTTACATATACAGCGGCGATTTTAATAGTGGAGAAAAAGTATTGAACGATCTGGTGAGCCGCCGGCCGGGCGATAAGGAGTTGATAAGAGATGTTGCCGCTGCTTTTTTCGACAGCAAAAATTATGATAAAGCACTTGACTTTTGCCAGAAGTTGCTTGAAATGGATATGAAGGATGGAAAGGCGCTATACCAGGCCGGGCTTTGCTTTCAAAAGAAAGGTATGGTAGAAAGAGGCATGCAGATGTGCGATAAAGCCATTGAACTGGATCCAACACTGGCCGGATTAAAAACTAAAAAACTGGCACCGGGCATGTAATATTTTTTAATTGATATTGTTTAAAGCCATTTCGTTTTACCGGGATGGCTTTTTTATTTCTTTACTTTGGCATAAACCCTGAAAAAAATGAAGGCGATAACTGGTAAATACAATGACATAATTTAATTAATTTTATTTTTATGAAACAACAAAAAGAGGTTGCCCAACTTTTTTCGGGAGGAGATTTTGAACAGGTTAGTGATTATCTGGCTGAAGATGTGGAGTGGAATATTTATGAAGATGCACAGCAGATAAAGGGGAAGCAGGATGTTATTGACTTTTGCAGAAAAATAGCCAAGTATTTTAAATCGGTAACCACAAAATTTGAAATGTTTGGTATGATTGAATCAGAAAATAAAGTATCAATTTATGGAAGAGCCGAATTTATTAGAGAATCAAAAACTGTGAGTATTATTCACTCATGTGATGTTTATGAATTTGACAGCTTTTCAAAAATTAAAAAAATTTGCTCGTACTGTAATTCAAAAAAAACGGAAGAATAAGTCTATTGTTTTTTTAACGCCTTTGTAAAAAAATCTCGGCCATCATACACCTGGCACTGCCGCCGCCAGCCGTTTCAATACTATTTAATGGTGAGTGAATAATGCGATTATGCTTTTGTAATAATTCAATTTGTGCAGCAGATAAATATTGGTAAGCTTGTGTTGACATGATAAGCAGCAATTCTCCATCTTCGTTTATCACCTGCAGCATATTGCCTGCAAAATGGTTTAGTTGCTGTAAAGAAATATCAATAATTGCTTTACCCGTTTTTGTTAATGAATTTACGAGGGTTGTTTTTTCTTCATCATCCTTTAAAGCTTGTAAACATACCACAGCAAAGGTTTTGGCAATGCACATCATTACGTTGGTATGATAAATGTCAATCTCAGCATCATCAGCTGCCATAAAAGTTACCGGTTTATAATCAACCTGTTTACAAAATTCATTTAGTAGTTTTTCATTTGTTCTGGGCGATAAGCAGGCATAAGCAATTTTATTTTCTCTGTCTAAAACCATGCTGCCGGTACCTTCCAGAAAAATGCCATCTGCTTCGCATTTGCTTAAATCAACAATTCCGGTAACATTGAATTTGGCTTTTATGGCATTCAGTACGGCAGGCTTTCTTTCCTGTCGTCTGTTTTCTGCAAACATGGGATATATAAAAATGCGGCCATCAGCATGAAAAGAAATCCAGTTGTTTGGAAAAATAGAATCGGGGGTAGATGGTTGCAGGCTATCTTCAACAACTGTTACATCAACCTTATTTTGCCGCAGCACATTTACAAAATCTTTAAATTCATCTAATCCCTTTTGCTGTAAATTTAGTCCCGTATTTTTTTGAAAAGTATTGTTAACGGCAGTTTGCTCGTTAAAGCCAAAATTAACAGGCTGTATCATTAACAGGTTAGCTGTGTTCTGCATGCTTAGTGTGATTTGCCATAATTCATTTCGCCTGCTTTTATGGCAACAGTTAACCTGTTTTCCCGGGGCGGTATGGGGCATTTAAAACCGGTAGCATAAGCACAATAAGGGTTGTAGGCTTTATTAAAATCTAATTGTAAGCTATCGTTTTCTATATCTCGTTTATAAAACTCCAGGTAGCGGCCACTGCCATAACTTTCGTTACCGGTGGTAGCATCTGTAAAAGGTACAAATAAATAATCCCTGTATTGTTCAGTTTCCATCAGTTCTTTTCCCTGGTAAACATATAGCAGATATTCTTTACCATCAATCATAAAATCTAACCTTCCGTATTTATAAAAATATTTTACCGTACCCGCAGATGTGGGCATGGTAAAACCAACAGTATCAAAAATGCGTTCAAAATAGCTGCTGACATTGTAGGCTTTGTTGATGGGAAAAAAGTGAAAAGATTTTTTATCTTTTCCTTTTACAACTTCGTGGCTGTCAACATACATTTTCTGATAAGCCTTTATTGACACAGCATAAAAATCTTTTTTTTGTGCAAAAGCAAACCCGCTGATAAACATAACGGCTGCTATTAAAAATAATCTTTGCTTTATCATAAAAATAAATTTAATAAATGTCTCTTCTAAACCCCTATCTCTTACTAAACAATATAAACTTACGGTTTAAATAAATTGAAAGTTTTAGTTCATCATCAACACATTTACACTTCGCTGTAAAATATTAAAAGCAATCTCAGCCATCAGGTTTTCTTTGTCCAATGTTGGGTTTACTTCGGTAATTTCAAAACAACATATTTTACGGTTCTGCATAAATTTACTAATCAGATCTTCGGCCTCTCTTTCCCGTAACCCGTTGCTAACGGGCGTTCCGGTACCTTTAGATATGCTTGAGTCAAGGCTGTCAACATCAAAACTTACATAAATATCGGTACAATCGCTTAAATACCTCAGCACTTTGCGGCAAACATTTTCTGCACCATTGCGCCTTACTTCGGCAGTTGTAATCACCTTCATGCCATGCTTTTCAATGAGGTGCTTTTCTTCTTTTTCAAAATCGCGGAGCGATATAAAAACCACATCCTCAGGTAAAACCTTTGGATTTATTTTACCCATGCTTTTTAATTGCTCCCATTGTTTGGCAGTTTTTTCATCCAGATCGTGTACACTCATTTCCATATTATCTTCGGCAATAGATGCAGCCATGGGCATGCCATGTATATTGCCTGATGGTGTGGTGTGTGGCGTATGCAGATCTGCATGTGCATCAATCCATATTACGCCGAGTTTACTTTTTGGTTTTGCAATTTTAATGCCTGCAATGGTACCTGCGGCATTGCTATGATCGCCGCTGAGCACCACCGGAAAAAAATGACCTTTTATCGAATCTGCCACCGCCTTACTTATCCGCTCAGTGATATTTAAAACACCGTGCATTCGTTTTGCATAAGGCGATTGTATGGGCTCGTACAGCAACTGGTTTTCTACCTCAATTTTTTCTGAAGGAAAGTGAACAAAAAAATTGCTCATAAAATCAAGCGCCGCAATTTTTATAGCTTCTATTCCCAAACTGGCGCCACGGGTACCGGCTCCAATTTCAGAAGGCACTTCAATTAACTTGATATTCTTCATATAGTTATTACTTTGCAAAACCAGTTTCCTGATTGTTATTACTCAAATCTACAACTTTCCTTTTTAGAGGCAATCTCAACCCATAATTATCATAAAATAGTAAATATTTGAAGCAACTCTTTATTTTTTATAAAGAATTGGCAATAAACCGGATTAACATTCGTTAGATATTCAGATAAAATCAAATCCCCAAGAAACTTGATTTAAACAAATGCCCCTGCAAAACAGGGGCATTGCCAATTATATTATGGTTGAAAAATTAAAATTGCTCCAGTTTACTGAAGAAAAAATCTCCTTCAATCAGGGCATTTTCATTACTATCACTGCCATGTACAGCATTTTCGCCAATTGAAGTGGCAAATAGCTTACGTATTGTACCATCTGCCGCTTCTGCAGGGTTGGTAGCACCAATCAAGGTACGAAAATCGTCAACTGCATTGTCTTTTTCAAGAATGGCTGCGGTAATAGGGCCGCTACTCATAAAATTTACCAGCTCGCCGTAAAAAGGCCTGGCAGCGTGTACTGCATAAAATTCGCCTGCTTTTTCTTTACTTAATTTTGTCATTTTCATGGCTACAATACGAAAACCGGCTGTATTGATCATCTGTAAAATTGCACCGGTACTTCCGCTACGGGTAGCATCGGGCTTAATCATTGTAAAAGTTCTGTTGCTCATTTATATTCGTTTTTTGAGTTGCAAAGATAGGAAAGCGATATTGAATGTTGAACTGCGAATATTGAATGTTTGTCAAAGTTCTGGGAATATTGAAAATTCAACATTCGATATTTTATATTCTTCATCCCAATTGTTTTATAACCTGTTTTATACTACTTTTGCGCCCTTTATGCAAGCAATTAAAAACATATTTCCTTTACTTACTCAACCCAAAAAAGTAGTAATTACCATGCATCAAAAACCCGATGGCGATGCGATGGGATCAACCCTGGGTTTGTATCATTTTCTAAATGAGTTTGGCCATAGTTGTACCGTAATATCGCCCACAAACTGGGCTGGTTTTTTAAACTGGATGCCGGCCTGCGATAAAGTGCTTGATTACGAAAGCCAGACAAGTAAAGCAGATACATTAATTGAAGAAGCAGACTGGATATTTTGTCTGGATTTTAATATACTCAGCCGTACAAAAAGGATGGAGGACAAACTGAAGCAGGCAAATGGCGAAAGAATTTTAATTGATCATCATCAGGAACCGCAAACAGAATTTTTTGCTTATGGAATAAGCGATGTGGCTAAAAGTTCTACCGCCGAAATGGTTTTTGATTTTATAAATGATTCAGGCAATATTGATAAAATAGATGCAGTAATAGGTGAATGTTTATATGCAGGTGTAATGACGGATACCGGTTCATTCCGTTTTCCTTCTACCAAAGCAAGCGTACATAAAATGGTGTACGAACTGAAACTTAGGGGGCTTGAGCATAGCCATGTACACGAGGAACTATACGATAATTTTTTAGAGGATCGTTTTCGTTTTATTGGTCATGTACTTTCAAACCGGATGGAGGTATTTTATGAATACAACACCGTGCTGATGAGTATTACACAGGCCGATCTTATAAAATACAATGTAAAAACCGGCGATACCGAAGGTTTGGTAAATTATGGGTTAAGCATACAGGGTATTAAACTTGCCGCGGTGGTTATTGACAGGGGAGAAGAACGTAAAAGCTCCTTTAGAAGCAAAGGTGGATTTGATGTAAATACTTTTGCAAGAAAATATTTTAATGGCGGCGGGCATTTTAATGCCGCAGGCGGTTTTAATAAAGAGCCGCTGGATGAAGTGGTACTTAAATTTAAACAGGCCATTAAAGAAAATAAAGAACAATTAAGTAGTTATCAATTTTAAAACATAAAACAAAATACACACAATGAAGCAATTTATTTATTTGGCTGCAATTTGTATGCTGGCATTATCGGCCTGTACCGGTTCATTTAAAAAAGGAGATGGACTTGAATACAAGATCATTTCTTCCGGTAGTGGAAAAACGGTGGGGTATGGTAATTATATCCAGATACACATTAAGCAGGTATATGCAGGTGCTAAAGACACAGTTTTGATGGATACACGTGATTATATGTCAAGAATTCAAATATTGGATTCGATAAACACTCCCTTAGCATATTTTAAAATTTTGAAGCAGTTGAAAAAAGGCGATAGTCTTGTAATCAGGTTACTTACCGATACGGTATTTAAAGATCCCAAGAATGTGATGCCGGATTTTATGAAGAAAGGCAAGTTTTTGTACACACACGTAAAGCTGATCAATATTTTTGAAACCAAAGATCAGGCAGACAGTGCTAATAATGCAGAAGCAGTAATAGCCAAACCAAGAATTTTTAAAAAGCAATTAGAAGAGGTTGAAAAAAGCCTTGCAGGTAAAAAAGCACAACTGGATGCCGATAGTAAGCTGATTGAAGATTACCTTACAAAAAATAACACAAAGGCGCAAAAAACCAAGTGGGGAACGTATGTTAATATTATTACCCAGGGAACAGGCGAAACAATCAGTAACAAAGATATTGCCTTTGTAAACTATACCGGACGTACATTAGATAGCGGAAAAGTATTTGATTCTAACACAGATCCAACATTAAAACCAGGCCAAATTTTAAGACCCCTTGAAGTGAATATAGCAGAATTGGGTGGCATCATATTAGGCTGGACAGATGCTTTGATGCAACTTAAAAAAGGCTCTAAAGCTACTATTTACATCCCATCATCTTTAGGTTATGGTGCCGGTGGAAATGGAGAAAAAATTAAGCCTAATGAAAACCTGATGTTTGATATTGAAGTAGTTGATGTAATAAGTGAAGAAGCTTATATAGCAAAACAAAGAGCCATGCAGGAAGAAATGATGAAGAAAGCGCAGCAACAGCAGCAAGGTCAAAACCCGGCAGATACTTTAAAAAAAGGTAACTGATAAAATGGAGTTTTAAAATAACGGGCGCCCTGAATTTTTTCAGGGTGCTTTTTTATAAGCTTTAAAAAGCTTTATAGTTTCGGTTGCCTGTTTTACATCATGAACCCTTAATATTGATGCACCATTCATAAGTGCCATTGTATTTAAAACAGTGGTGCCGTTTAAAGCTTCGGCTGCGGTAATGCCAAGCGTTTTGTAAATAGTGCTTTTACGTGATAAGCCTGCCAGTATTGGTTTGTCGGTTATTTTTAGCACAGCCAGCTCCTTAAGCAAACTAAAATTATGTTCGATGGTTTTGGCAAAACCAAAACCGGGGTCAATAATTAAATCGCTAATGCCGGCTTTTTTGCAGGCATCAATTTTAGTAATAAAAAAATCAAGCACTTCTTTTACAACATTTGTATAAACCGCTTGCACCTGCATTGTTGCAGGGGTGCCACGCATGTGCATACATATATAAGGCACGCCTAAAGCTGCTACGGTATCAATCATATCTGCATCCAGATTGCCTGCGCTAATGTCGTTAACAATGCTTGCTCCGCCTGTAACAGCAGCTTTTGCAACTGTGCTGTTGTAAGTATCAATTGATAAAATAACATCAGGATAAGCAGTATGAATATTTTCAATCACAGGTATAATCCTGTCTATCTCTTTCTGTAAAGAAATGGGTTGGCTGCCAGGCCTGGTACTCAATCCACCAATATCCAATATGGCTGCACCATCTGCAATCATGCTACCTGCGAGGGCTACCAAATCATTCGTTGGCATATTTAAATGACCTTCGTAAAAAGAATCCGGTGTTGCGTTGATGATACCCATCACCACCGGCTCATCAAGGTTTAAAAGTTTTCCTTTACAGTTTATGCTGCTCATCAAATGTTTTTCAATTATTTTTGAGAAAATATAACACAAGTTACAAATTGATACATGAACACGAACCAGCAATACGATACGGCAGTTGAAAGCTGCAAAACAATTTTTTTAAATAAAACAAAAGATTACGGCACATCCTGGAGGGTGTACCGCACCATCTCTGTTGCCGATCAGATTTACATAAAAGCAAAACGCATACGCACCATACAGGAAAACGGCACACAAAAAATTGGCGATGATATCCTCAGCGAATTTAAAGGAATATTGAATTATGGCATTATTGGTTTAATACAACTAGATATACATGATGACGAACTGGAAGATTTGCCATATGAAACCGTGGAGCAATTGTACAATAAAAAAGTTGCTATTGCAAAAAAGCTGATGCAGGATAAAAATCACGATTACGGCGAAGCATGGCGGGAGATGAGCCAGGAAAGTTTTGTTGATCTTACTTTGGCAAAAATTTTGCGTATCAAGCAGATATTGATTAACCAGGGAAAAACAATCATCAGCGAAGGCATTGATGCAAATTTTTACGACATTATTAATTATGCAGCATTCGGTCTTATTTTAATTTGTGAAGAACAAGAGTTGGGATGCTAAAGCGGCCTGAATCGTAATTTCTGAGTAAGAACGTTTTAGCGACCTGAATCATAAAAAAATAAAAAATTTATGAAAATAATTGTAAACATTGCAAGAATTTTAGTAGGCGGTTTATTTATTTTTTCGGGCCTGGTAAAAGCCATTGATCCCTTGGGCCTTGCTTATAAAATGCAGGAGTTTTTTGAAGCCTGGGCCAATGCCGGCATTATGAAGGGATTGATGAGTTGGTTAGATGGGCAGGCATTGATGTTTTCTATTTTAATGATAACACTGGAAGTTGTTTTGGGGGTTGCGTTATTACTTGGGTGGAGAAAAAATCTGGTAAGCTGGCTTATACTTTTATTAATGATCTTCTTTACTTTTCTTACAAGCTATGTTTTATTTAGTGGTAAGATACGTGCCTGTGGCTGCTTTGGCGATTGTATTCCGCTTACACCCATACAAACTTTTACAAAAGATATTGTACTGCTGATTTTTGTACTGCTGATTTTATTTGGCAGAAAATATATCAATCCGCTTTTTTCAAATACAATTAGCGTAACTGTTTTTTTACTTTCGCTGTTTGGCGTATTAGGGCTGCAATGGTATGTGCTGAAACATTTGCCTGTAAAAGATTGTCTGCCTTTTAAAGTAGGAAACAATATTTTAGAATTGCGCAAAATGCCCAAAGATGCAGTGCCTGATAAATTTGATTATAAATTTGTTTATAAAAAGAATGGCGAAAGTAAAGAGTTTATTACAAGTGCTTTGCCAGATAGCACCTGGGAATTTGTTGAAAGAAAACAGGTGTTGGTGGAGAAGGGAAAAAATAATGTGGCGCTGATAAATGATTTTATTTTAAAAACAGAAAGCGGCACCGACACTACAGAAGCAATATTGAATCAATCTGGAGAATATTATATGCTGCTTGCAAAAGATTTTAATCCTAAAGAAGATAAATGGTACGAAGATTTTAAACTTTTTTGTGCAAAAAGTACTTTACCTGTTTACCTGGTTACCTCCGATCCGGATGCCGCAAAGAAGATATTGGTAATACCTGGTTTAAGCATATTGGCCTGCGATGGAACGGCAATAAAAACAGCAGCAAGAGTTAATCCTACAATGTTTTTAATGAAGGGGCCTGTAGTTAAAAACAAAAAGGCATTTATGGATTTTTGATTGATAAAGATTACAACTAACTTCAAAGAATCAATTTGAATTATCTTTTAAAAAAAACATTTTACGCTTTATTAGTACTACTTGGCGTTGTAGTACTTGTCTTTATTATGTTCCAGGGCTTCGGCGATCCGGCCCGTATGATTGTTGGCCAAACCGGCGATAAAAAAACAATGGATAATATCCGCAGCGATCTGTACCTCGATCAGCCAAAATGGAAACAGTTTGTTTTGTATGTAAACGATGTTTCGCCAATCTGTTTTCACAGCAATGCTGATATTGAAAAAAAACAATTGAAAGGTTTTTTTATTGGAGGAGAAACAAAAATCGGCTTAAAAATTCCTTACCTGCGAAAAAGTTATCAAACAAAAAAAGAAGTTGGTAAAGTGTTGATGCAGGCATTGCCCGGCACTTTAATACTTGCAATAGCCGCCATGCTTTTTGCTACCATCATAGGTGTTTTTTTAGGTGTAATTGCTGCCGTTAAAAAGGGCACCTGGATGGATACAACCGCTGTTTTCAGTAGCATTGCCGGCATATCGGCTCCATCATTTTTTATGGCAATCATCATTGCTTATTTTTTTGGTATTGTGTTGCATAATTACACAGGTTTAAATTTAACCGGTAGCTGGTTTGATATTGATGAAGTTACCGGCGAGAAATACCTGAGCCTTAAAAATCTTATCCTGCCTGCATTTACACTGGGCATCAGGCCACTGGCCATCATTACACAACTTACCCGAAGTTCTATGCTGGATGTGCTACAGCAGGATTATATACGCACAGCTTATGCAAAAGGATTAAGCAGAAATACCATCATTTTTAAACATGCTTTACGCAATGCACTTAACCCGGTTATAACAGCTATTACTGGTTGGTTTGCCGAATTGCTTGCCGGTGCTTTTTTTGTTGAATATATTTTTGGCTGGAACGGTATTGGAAAAATTACGGTAGATGCGCTTGAGAAATTAGACTACCCGGTGGTGATGGGCTCCGTTTTATTAAGTGCCTGCATTTTTATTATCATCAATTTATTTGCCGATGTATTGTACCGGGTTGTAGATCCACGCATTAAATCACAATAACAACCTAAAACAATAAATTTCATTTCTCCAATAAACCATCATCAACCCATTTTTTAAAAACAGCAATTTCTTCATCACTAAGTCTTGGATTTTTAGTAGGCATGTATTTTTTTTTGGTTGAAGGCAACTGAATTCTTTCCAGCATGGCCACCCCGTTTTTTTTTGCCGTTTTATAATTTTCAAAATTAGTTTTAATGCCTCCTTTAGAGCGCAGGTGGCAGGGGCCGCATTTTAATTGTATCAGCGGTAAAACATGAGTAGCATAAGTTGTAGGACTGCTGATTTTTTCTATTGCCGGTAAAGGTTTTAAAGCATAGGAGGCCATAAATGTTACAGCAGCAAATAATAGGATGGAGATATGCTTTATCATACAGGTAAAATTTGATGCTATAAAACTGGCCGCAGTAAATATATGCACTTACAATTACAGTTGCTACACTCAAATGTTTAAATTTCTGTTGATTTAAATCATCAAAAAATAAAACTCCATTTTCTACTGTTTATTTTTCCAACAATCCCTGGTCAATCCATTTTTTTATCAACGCAATTTCTGTATCGGCTAATTTATCATGGTTCTTTGGCATAAAGCCTCTTTGCCCCGGAGCAATCATAACCCTGTCAAGCATTTGAGCTCCATATTTTTTTGCCGATTCGTAGTTTTCAAAATTTGCTTTATTGCCTCCTTTAGATGGCAGGTGGCATGGGGCACACTTTGCCTGCACCAATGGCAATATATCTGTATTATAGTTTGTTAATACAACCTTGGCCACACTGGCTTTTTTATTGCAGGCTGCAAATAGCGTAATGGCTGTAAGCATTAAAACAAAAGAGATTTTTTTCATACAAATTGTTTAAGGAGTTATGGATACAATTTAAAAACAATAAACGAAACAGGCTCAATTTTTTTATAGGTGGCAACGGTATTAATCAGGTAATGCAATTAACATATCTTTTGTAAACACAACTTATCATGCCTCGTCTTATATACATTGATAACAATTAAATTTTACAACTATGAAAAGAATTTTTACTTTATTATTTGCAAGCACCATGCTGAGTACAGCATTTGCACAGTACGGCCAAAGCGGCCAGCAACAGAGGGGTAACGATGTGTATGCCCATAACTCAAATCGTGATAACAATAGGTACGATGACAATTATTCTCGTGATGATAAAAATTACGGAGGAGACAATAGAGGTTTTGACAGGGGCGCTTACACTTTTACGCTCCGTGAAAAAGACATGCAAATTGCCCGGATATACCGTGAGTATGATTACAAAATACAGTCTGTAAAAGCCAGGAATTTTATGAGCTGGTATCAGAAAAAGCGCCTGATTAATGATCTCCAAAATCAACGTGATAATGAAATTGCGGGTATTAATTACAGATTCAACAGTTCAAAAAATAAGTTTTGTGATGATGGACGTGGAGGTTATAAAAGACATTGATGAACCGGTAAATACAGCAAAACAACCAAGCCATCTTATTAATTTAAGGTGGCTTTGGTTTAGTTATGATATTGGATATTTCTTTAAACAAGCAAACTGCGTAATGCAATATTCTTACCTTTGCCATCTAAAATAAAACGCTACATGAAAGAAGTATATATCATCTCGGCCGTACGCACGCCCATGGGCAGTTTTGGCGGTTCTTTAAAAGGATTTACGGCAACACAATTAGGTGCCATTGCCATAAAAGGCGCATTGGAAAAAGCTGGCGTTAAGCCGGAGTTGGTGAATGATGTTTTAATGGGCTCTGTAATACAGGCCAACCTGGGACAGGCACCTGCACGGCAGGCTGCAAAATTTGCCGGCTTACCAAACGAGGTAAATTGTACAACTATAAATAAAGTTTGTGCCAGTGGTATGAAAGCCATTGCACAGGCCGCACAAAGTATTTTATTGGGCGATGCCGATATTGTTGTTGCCGGTGGTATGGAGAGCATGAGCAATGTGCCTTTTTATGTAGATAGTATGCGCTGGGGAAATAAATATGGTAACACGCAATTGATAGATGGATTGGCTAAAGACGGCCTAACTGATGTTTACGATGGTAAAGCCATGGGCAATGCTGCCGAGCTTTGTGCATCTACATGTGGGGTAACCCGTGAGGAGCAGGATGCCTTTGCTATTGAAAGTTACAAACGCAGCCAGGCTGCTACTGAGCCGGAAAATTTGCGGATGAAATTGTACCTGTTGAAATACCACAACGCAGCGGAGCCCCCATAATTTTTGCTAAAGATGAAGAACCATTTAATGTAAAGTTTGATAAAATTGCTACGCTCAAAGGTGCTTTTCAAAAA
>JAYURR010000210.1:0-2986 GCA_043756605.1 Chitinophagaceae bacterium | reverse complement strand
TTTGCCAACAGCAACTATTAAAGAAGTGATTATTGAAATGACTGCAAAAAGACTGGGTGCTGCAGTTGTTGTAAATGAAGCAGAAAATATTTTAGGAATTATTACTGATGGTGATTTAAGGAGGATGCTTGAAAAAGCAGATACATTTGAAAACCTGCAGGCAAAAGATATTATGAGCAGCAACCCTAAAACCATTGCAGCAGATGTATTGGCTGTGCATGCACTGGAAGAAATGCGCCGGCACAACATTAGCCAGCTGGTGGTAGTAGATAACAATATTTATGCAGGCATTATACATTTACACGATTTGGTAAAAGAAGGAATTATATAAAAGATGAGTAAAAATAATTACGTAGCTATAATGGCTGGTGGTATTGGTAGCAGGTTCTGGCCCATCAGCCGTACAGATTATCCCAAGCAGTTCCTGGATATTTTAAATACCGGCCGTACATTGATACAGGCTACGTTTGACCGCTTTGTAAAATTTGTACCGGCAGAACATATTTATATTATTACGTTTGAACAGTATAAAGATATTGTTGCGAAACAGTTACCCGAACTACCTGTTGAAAATATTCTTTGCGAACCATCCCGGAAAAATACAGCACCATGCGTTGCTTACATATCTTATAAACTGCACGAGTTAAATGCGAATGCTAATTTAATTTGTGCGCCTGCCGATCACATCATTACCGATGAAGAAGCTTTTGAAAAAGTTTGTAAAGATGCGCTGCAGTTTACAGCACACATAAAAGGATTGATAACGCTGGGTATAAAACCCACCCACCCCAACACGGGCTATGGTTATATACAATACGAGCCACATGCGGTAAGCGATAATGTATATAAAGTAAAAACCTTTACCGAAAAGCCCGATAAACAATTAGCGAAAACATTTATTGCCAGCGGCGATTTTTTATGGAACGCCGGCATTTTTGTATGGCAGGTTAAAAACATTATCAAAGCATTTGAAAAACATATACCCGAACTGGCCGAAGTGTTTGAAGCAGAAAAAAATCAGTTCAATACAAAGAAAGAAAAAGAAGCTATAGAGCGTATTTACCCGCAGTGTATAAATGTATCCATTGATTATGGTGTGATGGAAAAAGCAGATAATGTGTACATCATTCCATCTTCTTTTGGCTGGAGCGATTTGGGAACCTGGGCAAGCACTTACGAAAATCTGGAGAAGGATTATCTGGATAACGCAGTTGTAGGTAAGCATGTAATGGTGATTGATGCTACCAATAATATTATACATGCCGATGATAAAAAACTGGTTGTACTGCAGGGCCTTGACGATTTTGTAGTTGTGGATACCAAAGATGTTTTACTCATCTGCAAAAAAGATAAGGAACAGGAGATAAAGGAATACGTTGCCGAAATAAAAAGGAATAAGGGCGAAAAATATCTGTAACAGTTTCAGCATATTTCTGCGTGGAATTTTCACGCAGAGATTGCAGAGAAGCAGAGGTCGCAGTTTTTTCTCTGCTTGCTCCGCTGCCCGGCGCTCCCTGCGTGAAATTTTTTACACCGGAAACGCTAACATTTATCTTACAAAAAAAATAGTTTGATACCTACTATACATAGCAAACTCCCACTGGTTGGCACCACCATTTTTACAGTAATGAGTGTGCTTGCCAACGAACACAAAGCCATTAACCTGGGACAGGGTTTTCCGGATTACAACATGAGTGAAGAACTGATTGCGTTGGTGAACAAAGCTATGACCAGCGGGTACAATCAGTATGTACACATGAATGGCTTGCCCGCATTAAGAGAACGGCTGGCCGAAAAAATTACCAGCCTTTATGCCACCTCAGTTGATGGCGATACAGATATTACCATTACACCCGGCGGAACCTATGCCATTTACACCGCACTTACTACCATACTGCAACCCGGCGATGAAGTGATTGTTTTTGAACCGGCTTACGACAGCTATATTCCTAACATAGAAATTAACGGAGCCGTGCCGGTTTTAATTCCGCTGGTGTACCCCAATTATAAAATTGATTGGGAACTGGTGAAACAAAAAATTACACCCAAAACAAAACTCATTATGCTGAACACGCCACACAACCCAACCGGGGCTGTGCTTGGTGCAGATGATATTGTGCAATTGCAAAACATTGTAAGTGGTACCGGAATTTTTATTTTAAGTGATGAAGTGTATGAGCATTTGATTTTTGATGGTAAGCAACACGAAAGTATGCTGCGTTATCCCGATTTGTACGAAAGAAGTTTTGTTTGCTTTTCGTTTGGCAAGGTTTATAATTGCACTGGTTGGAAACTGGGCTATTGTGTGGCCCCGCCTGCATTGATGAAAGAGTTTAGAAAAGTACACCAGTTTAACTGCTTTAGCTGCAACAGCCCGGTACAGTTTGCTTTAACAGAATTTTTACAGCAGAAAGAAAATTATTTACAGCTGGGAAGTTTTCTGCAGCAAAAAAGAGATTACCTGAAAAACCTGATGCAGCAAACAAAATTTAAAGCGCTGCCATCTTACGGAAGTTATTTTCAGTTATACAGCTACAGTGATATTACCGATGAGAGCGAAAAAGATTTTGCCATACGCCTTACCAAAGAATATGGCGTAGCCACCATACCAACATCTGTATTTTATAAAAACGGCCAAGACAATAAAGTACTGCGCTTTTGTTTTTCTAAAAATGAAAATACGCTGGAAGAAGCGGCAAACAGGTTGATGAAGTTGTAGGTGTCTGGCCACTATGCCAGCTTTTGTGCCTTCAGAATATTCGCTACTCAGCTATCATTTAATTTTTCAGTGTATTCTTAGTGGCCTGACACCTGTAGCCACCCTTCAATTAATTACATAATTCCTACATCCAGTTATTTACACCTGTGTTTTTTAATACTGGACTACTTTTTGAACTTACTTAAGAAATGTATTTTTTAAGAACAATAAAAGGGAAGCATTATGAAAACAGTTAAAAACATTTGTGCTGCCTTAATGGTGGCATTT
>JAYURR010000209.1:0-3026 GCA_043756605.1 Chitinophagaceae bacterium | reverse complement strand
CCCGCATAAACACCACCACCGGGACAATTGATGTACATCTGAATATCTCTTGTTCGGTCGGTACTTTCTAAAAATAATAACTGGGCTGTAACAATATTTGCTACTTCGTCACTTACAGGATATCCCAGGAAAATGATCCTGTCCATCATTAAGCGGCTATATACATCCATTACTGCGATGTTCATCTGCCGCTCTTCAATGATGTTTGGTGTAAGGTTGGTGATAGTTCCAGCCCCCCCGCCCCCCAAGGGGGGAAAAGAAGCAACAGCATTTGGAATGCTGTGTTTAATATATCCATCAAGCGTATTACTGCTGATACCACGGTGCTTTACGGCGTATTTTTCAAATTCTTTTCCAAAGTTCATATTATGTAGATTGCTGTTAATTAATATTTTTTATGGTAAGCAAATATAGTTGATTGTGCTGCCTTAAAAAAGGAGCGATTATTTTGTTTAATCCCTGCTGCGGCCCTGGTAAATTAAAATATACTGAACCAGCATAGCAATGGAAGCAAGTGCGGCAACTACATAGGTAAGGGCTGCCCATTTTAAAGCATCTTTTGCTTTTAAGTGTTCGGTTTGTGTTGTTATACTTGCTGTATCCAGCCATTTTAAAGCCCTTGCCGATGCATCAAATTCAACAGGTAAAGTAATTACAGTAAACAAAGTTGTTATGGCAAATAAAACAATACCCGCTAATAATATGTTTGGATTACCGCCGCCAAATCCAAGGAAACCCAATCCTATAATGATTATCCATTGCGATAAGGTACTGCTGATCTTAACTGCAGGTACAAGCTTGCTTCTTAACATAAGCATAGAATAAGCTGTGGCATGTTGTACAGCATGGCCGCACTCGTGGGCTGCCACTGCGGCAGCAGCAACATTAGTTCCTGCATATACATCAGGGCTAAGGTTAACAGTTTTATTCAATGGGTTGTAATGATCGGATAAAAATCCATCAACAGAAACTACCTGCACATCGTAAATGCCATTATCACGAAGCATTTTTTCAGCCACTTCTTTACCGCTCAACCTGCTGCTGGTAGGCACTTTGCTGTATTCAGCAAACTTACTTTTTAACCGGTACTGCACCAGCATACCAATACCCATAAAAAGTAACGATACTATAATTATTCCAAAAGTCATGATCTATGATTTACAAATAAAACGCCAATTTGTTTTTAATGACATTTCGGCAAAAAAAAGCCGCCTTATTAATTAAGACGGCTGTTAAAGATCAATATTTTAAAATCAGTTTTTAATTATTTTTTGTACCTCGCCAATTTTTACTCCGGAATCATCAACAAGGTTAAGTAAATAAACACCGGGAAGATAATTGCTCATATCCAGGTTTATGGTATTGGCAGCAGATGTTACCTGAATTTTGTTGCATGTCAATTGTTGTCCAACTGCATTTACAATGACCAGGTTTAACTGTCCCTTAAACCTGGTATAAAAGCTTACTGTAAGATTTGTGCTTACAGGATTTGGATATACAAAAAAGTAATCGCCAGTACCACAACTTGTACGCAATGTAATAATGGGCGAATAATTGAACCCGCCATCCTTATCCAGTATTTTAAGCCTGTAATACTTTATAGCCCCTGCCTGTGAAATAGCCGTTTGATAAGATTTACCGGTTGCACTGTTGGCCGCCTTTACTTCGCCAACGATTGTAAAATTCAACCCGTTACTGCTTTGTTCTATCACAAATTTTTCAGTATTTATTTCCTGTGCAGTTTTCCATTGTAAAACAGCATCGCATTTATTGGGCATGCCGGTAAAAGATGAAAGTATTACCGGTAGTGGAAATAACCAGGTTAAAGTATAGGTTGCAGGTGTAGGATCTTTTTTACCAGCCAAATCCAAATAAGAATACTGGAACGAAGCAGAAGTAGCACCAACAGTTGCACTGGTCATTTTTACCTGTAACAAATTGGGATTAAAATTATTAACCTGTTGCCCGCTCGTAACTAACGCTCCATTATAATACAGTTGTGCGTTTGCTGGCACTGCATCAATAATTACCGCCTTACTTGCCAGGTTACATCCTGCATTACAATCTTCCGGATCAATACCACTTAATACAGGTGGATTAGCACCTCCGTTTAAAGTAATATAATCACCCACCTTGGGCTGTGGAATATTGGTTGTATGATTATCAGTATTTGGTAGCTGCTCAATACCAAAATCAAAATTAATAGTATGGGTAAATCCGTAATTACGGGTATCAATTACTCCGGCAGTTCCGCCATCAATGATGCCATTCCTGCTTTCGCCGGTATTTGTCCATCCTGCAGGTAAAGCTGGTGCGGGGGCAGACTGGCCCACAGTACCCAATGTAGTTGAAAGTACGAGCGAATAATTTACACCCGGCGTAACATCGGTAAAACTGTATGTTCCACCTGCAGATACTGCAACCGCAGCAACCACATTAGCCGAAACATCAACTACATTTACATACAATGTATTTCCGGCATTGGTTTGATTTTCTCCTCCATTGATCACCACATTGCCATTGGCATCATCCCAAACCCGGCCAGCCATATTAATACCGGGCCCAACCAGTAAATGAATAGTGGCATCGGCACATAATGGTTGCGGAGCCACTGCTGTTACATCGCAAATTAGATAAGTTAACCTGTCAGGACCTACATAACCTGCCGGAGGCGTATAAGTATATGTACCATCTGAATAAAACTGTAAAGTACCTCCCATTACCGTAGCCAAAGCAGCACCTATTGCTGTATGTGCCCCCCCCGTATTTATGGTTACTCCATTGTAAGAAACCGGATTCCCGTTTGGATCGCTGTCGTTGATAATAAATGATGCGGTAACCGGCTTGTTGATGGTTGTGTAACCAAAATCGTCGCCTGCAATTGGTGGATCGTTTGCAGGACCGTTAGGGTCTTTTAAAACATCAATATGAAGCATTGCAACAGATGTTGCACCAAATGCATCAGTAATTGTATAAGGCACAGAAACAGAACCAACAAAGCCTGCCTGGGGCGTAAACGTGTAGGT
>JAYURR010000208.1:0-27199 GCA_043756605.1 Chitinophagaceae bacterium | reverse complement strand
TCTGCCGGCGTAGGTAAGCCATTTCGCCGCCATGAGCTGTTGCCGCCGCCTGGGTTTCAACCAGCGGCGTAGCCCGAAGCCCAGATGTTGACTAACCAAAAAAATCAGTTACCGCTATAATGCGTAATAAAATTAAATTCATCAATACCAGTTAAATAAAATTTAGCCGATGAGTATTTATATGCTTCTGCAAAGTTTACCAATCCGGCTTTTACAGGATTCTGATGAATGTACTGCAACTTCTGCATGAAAGTTTTTTCAGTAAATAATTCAATACTCAAAGATTCTCTTTTCCATAATTGATATGCCCGGTCATACTTATTCACTTTCAATTCTTCAAGCAAATCAGGGTTAAATTGCTGTAGTTTTTTCTTAATAGCTTTGGCAGTGTAAGTCATAAAAGAAGTTTGTACCTGCGTAAGTGTATATGCACCAATTGGCTGCCAGATGATGTGTACATGATTACTCATTATTGTAAATGCATTTACCTGCACCCGTTTATTATCAACTAAAAATTTCAGGCATTCGATAATAATGTTTTTATACTCATCTTCCTTAAGCAAGTGCTTCCAGTTTTGAATGGTAGCGGTGAAGAACTGTGGCCATATAGTTGGATAATCCATTGCGTAATAACATTTATTGGTCTCCCACTAATTTAAGAATTTAAAGGTAAATATTGTTATGTTTTGACGACGAGTTATTGAAACCAGGGCATCAAGCCACCCTGCTACGCCGCTGGTTGAAACCCAGGCGGCGGCAATGCAATCGGCTTACCTACGGCGGCAGAAAATGATACATTGTCGTTACTAATTTTAAAGTAAGCCATGATGGCTTCTTTCTTTTCATTGCAAATTGCTTTAACATCATTTTCAATGCTCTCTTTCGCACGAGTAGCGGAAACTGAATTTAATCCTCGTAAAGTATCACCTAAAGGATCCATTAATGCAATTGGATTTCCATCAAAACAATTATATGGGCTTATTGCCACATTCGGTTTAGGGTCTAAATTCCAACGTCTAACAATTCTACTATCATACTCCCAAAACTCAGCGGTAGTAATATTTTTATTCAGTTCTTTCTCTTTTTCCTGTCCATTTATAGAGTATCGGTAATCTGCTCCGCCATTACTATATTCTCTTCCGGGCATCATCATTCCGAACGGATAATAGTCAAAATCCCCTAACTGCCTGCTATACTGATTCTCAAAGAGCTGTTTACATTGTAATTTAACCTAAATCGGTTAAAAAAGCCAGTTTTAAATTTTCACTTCACCCCCAATAATTTACCCCTCAACCACCCTTGTTTTCCACTCAAGCTTGCTTGCCTTACTCTTTGCTATTTTCAATAACATATCTGCCTCCCTTGTTAACATACCTGTCAATCTTGTTTTCCTTTTTGGCAATCTTGTTCGGCACTTAGCCAATCTTGCTTAGCACTTTGCAATTATAATCAGTGGGTTTAATAATCTTGCCAATATAAAATAGAATGAAAACTGTATCATTTTCTGTTGTAACGGAAAATTTACCGGTATATTTTCCGTTAGGATGGAGAATTTACCGATTTTATTTGTCTGGCGAATACAATTTTATTTTGCTATCGCATAATGCGATAGCTTATCAGTCTGCCAGGTGTCAGGCCACTACATATACTCTAAAAAATAAAAGCTGGTTGAGTTACTGATACTCTAATTGCAAAAAGACTCTTCATAGTGGCCATACACCTGCACGCTGCTTACTGGACAACCACCGTAAACTGTCCCTTAAATTTAAAATGCACCAACTCATCCTTAAAAAGTGAAGCTACCACATTTACAACAGCAGTTTCATCCCTGGCATATTTTATAGATGCATGTATCAGGTTATTTTCAATTGGATTTATAACAGCTAAAAATTTCATATCGGCTGCCTGCACCAAATTGGTTTTTTTACCAATAACCTGTTCCAGAATTTCCTTTATCATCTGCATCATACACACACCAGGTACAACAGGTTGGTTGGGGAAATGCCCTTCAAATATTTTATGCCTGGCATTAATACGCAGCTCAGCCCAAATCTCCGTTTGGGAGTTTACTGTTTCGTTGATGGTAAAAAAGTCGTTTAGCAACATCATCTTTCTATTCTTTTCAGGCCAATGTTAAATTCAAATGTTTTATGCGATATGCCGATGGTATCCGGTACGCCGTTCTGGTAATTTTTCATGACGGCTTCTACAATTGTTTTTTTGTTGGAGGAACGTTCCATACGAACCAACTCACTGCCGCTTTGGTTTGTAATATAATAATTAAAGCCTTTGCCCTGCGGAAAAATAAAATAAGTAAGTCCTTCATTGGCTTTTACAATAGCTTTCGAAGTATCCAGGTTGTTCATGAGTATCAGTTCAAAATCGTGCTGCAATGTTTTAATTACTGATTTTTTGTTTAGCTTTTGCATGATGGAATACACTTTAAATTCTCCATCAGGTTTAAATTCAAAATCAAAAAAACTAAAACCCATTTCGTTGCTAAAAACCATACGGGTACTGCTATCGGCCATTTTTTTTATAAGCAATAAACCGCTTAAATGATTACCAACCACATCAACGGTAGTGTTATACAAGGCAACAGTAAAAGCAGGTTTAAATTTTTGCAGCACATTTATATCCGCCTTAGCGGATTGCATTTGCTTGTAGGAAGGAGAGCAGCTTAATACAAAAAGCAAGCAACTACTTAATATCAAATAAGGTATCCGGAATGGCCGCATTTATTTCTTTATTGGTAAAACGCATGATAGTATTATCGCCCGAAAGTTCCTGCATCTGAATGCTCAGCACAGAAAAATCTTTCTTATCAACAATTACAGTAATTGATTTAAACATTTCTTTCATACCCTTGGCTACCGGCGTTAACTCAACCAATGCATTTGTTTTATTATCAAACACACGGGTTTTAAAATCGGTATTATCCAACGCTGTTCCCTGCATACAATCAATCATTATTTTATTTATCTGCTGAAACATTTTATTCGACTTGGTGGATACTTTACTTTCTTTTGCACCATCTTTTACATACGCCCTATCCTTGTTCAGTATCATCAGGTATTTAAAAGGCGTGGTGTATTCCATCCGCACACGACTATCTTTCTTAAACCAGAAATTGCCTTTGGAAGTAATTTTTTCTGAAAGCATACTCAGGTTTTTATCCTGTGTAAAATTTGCTTTAATAGAATTTGTTTTTTGTGCAGCGGCAGCAAAGCTGGCTTTAAATTTAGGCAGATCGGCAACGGCTGTATAGCCCGGGTACTGTGCTTTTGCAACAAAGCCGCTAACCAGCACCAGCATTAATAATATAGTTTTACACATAAGGCTGCAAAGCTAACAATTTATCCAACGGTATAATGTGGTAGCCTCTATTTTTAACTTCTTGTATAAAATCGGGTAGTATATCCAATGTGGTTTTACTGGTATCATGAAAAAGAAACACGGCACCCGGCTTAATACCATCATTAATCTTATCCAATAATTTCTTCCCGTCTTTTACAACCGTATCCATTGATCTTACGCTCCAGCCAACCGATATGTAGCCTCCTTTTTTAATTGCCTTCGCCAGGTTAGGATTGGTAACACCGTAAGGCGGCCTGAATAGTTTTGGTTTTAATCCGGTAACGCTTTCCATTTCTAAATCCATCTGTTGCAAATCATCCAGCATTTTTTTGGCAGGATACATATCAAACCAAAAATGATGTGAGTAACTGTGGTTACCAATGATGTGACCATCAGTATCAATCTGTTTTAAAACAGCTTCATTACCTGCAATGCGTTTGCCAATGCAGAAGAATGTTGCCTTTACTTCCTCAGCTTTGAGAATAGCCAGAATATCTTTTGTGTAATTTTCTGCAGGTCCATCATCAAAACTGATGGCGATTTCTTTTTTGTCAGTTTCAGCCTTACAAACAATTTTAATAAAGAAGTTTGAGCCTACGTAATAACAACCCCAGAAAAGAATAAGAGAATAAACAATAAGCAATATGAAATAGGCAAAAACAGGCAATCCATATTTTACATTCACGCCAATTAAAATGGCCAGCAGTGAAATAAAGAAAATATTTGTGTTGCGGAAGTTTAACATGCCGAAAGCAAAGATAAAGAATGATGTATGCCCTGGTGATGATTATAAATTAATATCCTGTTGATTTTTTTATCCGGCAGAGCAGTGTGATTCAATGCAGCAGGCAGTTTGCCAGCCTTGATGGTTGTTGCCGCCAGCCACATGGCAAAAGATGCAGCCGTTGGATATTCGCCACAGAGATATTTATAGTTAATAGTTTCTTTATTATTGAAAACAGTTTCAGTCAACTGGTTGTACACTTCATCAGATGAGGCATCGCCGTTTTTTCCGGTGATGATGAGATCAACATCATCCATACTCACTGCATGTCTTTCTAAAAAAGAAGCAATCTGATTTTCTATTTCAGCAATTTTTTCGGGTTTGTAAAAAGTATGCAAACCATCTAATTTTGCATAATCGGTTACTGATGGCTCGGTAGCTAATAAGAAAAATGCGGAGCCTTCACCAGCAATGGTTCCTTTGGTTTTTATTTTATAAATATCAAGATTTGAAATTGGACCTTGCTTATACAAACCCAGCCTGTTTAAAATAGTATAACTTGTGTTTGTAATTTCATCAATAGCACCAACCAAAACATTGGCTGCATCATTTTCTTTAAGCAACATCATCCCATCCAGTAATGCACTTTCAAAAGAAAATCCCCGGTGAACAAAAGCATTGTTATAATTATTGCATTGCAACAACAAACTTATTTGTGCACCAATGGTATTGTGTGTTGATTGTATGAATGAAGTTGGTGTCAGCAACTCTTCATTAAATTCCACCATTTTGCTTAAAAAAGAATTCGTGTCTTCCAGGCAGCCATAAGCCGTGCCGGTAACAATAGCATCGGGCACTTTAACGCCGGCTTCCTGCAAACACTCCATGGCTGCGGCCACGCCCATACGTATAATGCGGCTCATACGCCTGATCTGTTTGGGATCAATAAATTCCTTGTAATCGGGCTCAATGCAGGCAAGGCGGTTGCCGGTATATTCAACAGGAGCATCAACCAGCGGCTGGTGGCCAAAGGTTTTCTGCGGAGAGATATTGCCTGTTGCTCTGATGTACATTTTTGTATTTAAAGATTTTTTATTTTTGATTTTTGATTTTATTGCTACGCAAGACAATAGTTTTAGCCACAAAGGCGCAAAGGCACGAAGAAAAATGGTAAACCATTTTATAATCAGACACTAAGCTTATTTCGCAGAAATAAACTTAGTGCCTTGGTGTCTTTGTGGCTAAATTTCTTTCGCAGCGAAGCTGAGAAAATATTGTCTTCCTATCCTTGATAAAGAACTTAATTTATTTCACTTTTTTAAACAATTTTCGAAAAAATCAACGACGAACAATTACCCCCAAAACCAAAAGAATTTGAAAGTACATGTTTCACTTCCAAATTTTCTATTAATTTTCTCTCCGGCACAAATGGCAAATCAACGATGGGTGTTTGCAAACGCAGGTTAGGAAAAATAATTCCATACTGCAATGCCATCACAGAAAACGCCGCTTCTATTCCGCCGCAAGCACCCAATGTATGACCAGTAAAAGTTTTTGTTGAACTCATTTTTGGATAATGCGGATCAAACAATCTTTTTATCGCCGTGCCTTCTGCAATATCATTGTTTTGCGTACCGGTGCCATGCAGATTTATATAATCAATGTCTGCTGGTTTTAATCCGGCTTTTTTTAATGCACCACTCATGGCCAGGTAAGATCCTATTCCATCTGGCGATGATGCTGTTTGATGGTAAGCATCGTTGGCATTGCAATAACCACTTAAAACTATATTGGGCTTGTTTTTTAATGTTGCTGCAACTTTTGCCGAAACCAACACCACATAACCTGCTCCTTCGCCCAGGTTAAGCCCACGGCGGTTTTCATCAAAAGGCTGGCAAAATTGTTCGTCAACAATCATCAATGTATTAAAACCATTGAGCGTAAATCTCGTCATGGCATCGGTGCCGCCGGCAACAACCACATCAACAATATTATTCCGTATCAGCCTGGCGCCTAAAAAAATAGCATTGGCAGATGATGAACAGGCTGTGCTGATGGTGGTGATATAATCTTTAATACCCAACGCATCGGCAACCAGTTCTGTTACGCTGCCACATTCATGATTAATAACATCACGTAATTTTCCTTTGCTGTTATCGGCTAAAAATTCGGAGAAAAAATCTTCTGTTTTATCCATGCCGCCAACAGAAGTTGCGGAAATAAAACCAGTGCGTAAATCTTTGATATTTTCTAGCTCTGCATCAGCCAATGCTTCTTTTGCAGCAACCAGGCTTAACAATGCAGTGCGGCTTTTAATGTTTGATAATCCTGTAAGTTTGGCAAGTTCATCATTACTCAAATTTACTTCGGCAACCGGCAATCTTTGGCTGTGTAGTGATTGGAGCCTTTGCATTTGCCCCATGCCCGCCTGTTCGTTTTTCAACGCATGCAAACAGGCTGCAACATTATTACCTATTGCCGAAATTATTCCTGTGCCGGCAACAAAAACTTGTTCGTTCATTTTCAGGCATTCTGGGCGTGATGGGCAGTTATATATTCGGCCATAGTTCGTACGGTTTTAAAAACCATAGGGCCATCTTCTGCATTCGATAATTTTATTTTGTATTGTTGCTGCAATAAAACAATCAGCTCCAGCGCATCAATAGAATCGAGGCCCAGACCATCTACAAACAATGGCTGGTCATCGCCGATATCTTCCGGTTTGGTATCCTGCAAATTCAACTGCGCAATGATCTGTGTTTTCAGATCCGACATTAATTTATCCATTTTATAATTGTTTCTTTAACCAGTCTTCACCAACCCTTCGACAAGCTCAGGGTAACAAGGATGACAATACTGACAGTTTTATTTTAACTGATATATTTTATTAAGATTTTCTTTTGTAAAATTAACTGAATTACCGGTTGTATCTTTCTCTATTAAAAATAAAGTTGCATTGTAATTTTCATGCAGCACATCTACCCAACCACAAATACAACACTGCAATATATTGTTATTAATCAGGTTGCTTACGTATTGTTCAATAAATGCTGCATCAAAGCCATCAGAAATGAAAAAAGCATTTTCGCCTTTTAAATGATGTCTGATGGAAATTTCGCCTATTACAATATTGGGCAATGTGTAAACAAACTGGGCCGGACTGGCCATGGATTTAGTTGTTTCGTAATATTTTATATCCGTATCTAAGCTTGAGTTGGCATTGGATAAAACAATGCCCACATCTCCGGCATTGTATTTTTCTTTATCAAAACTACCCTGCAATAAAATTTCGTTTGCCAACCATCCCAGTTTACTAATATTATCCATCTTAAAAAATTTGGGATACTGCAAATCGAAGTGTCGGTAAGCCGCAATCAGCAGCTCTGGGAGCTCCAATTTATCTTGCTCATAAACGGGTTGCCCGTTTTTATAAACCACCTGATTGTTTATAATGCAGCTTGCTGTTATATAATTTTCTGTATTCAATATTTATAAAAAACGCTGACCTTTTTTGTTTATTTTATTTAAACAGCAAGTGCATCTCTCACTTTAATAAGCTTGGCTAATTTAATTAATGCAGTGTCGTGATCTTTTACGTAAGGGTTATTGGTATCCCAAACATAACCCGCCAGTACGGAGCATATCATACTTTTTATATCGGCAACCTGGTTATCCGCAAAAAATATGGTATCAAGCGTTCCCTCGTACCAGGCCATTACGTATGATCGGAAAGTGTTTACGCCCTGCATCATTTTTTCAGTGTATTCCTTCTCCCAATCTACATTTTGGTTTTGCAATTTTTTTATAACAAGATGTGCCGCCGTTTGGCTTGAAACCGTTGCCAGTGTTACACCAGATGAAAAAACAGGATCCAGAAATTCTGTTACATTACCGGTTAACACAAAACCATCACCATAAAATTTATCTGTTGTGGTTGACCATGATTGAATTGATTTTGGCTCAAAAATAAATTCTACATTTTTCATTCTTTCTGCCAGATATGGTTGTGTTTGCAGCAAAGTTCTTAATTGTTCTTCGGGTGCCAGGCCATTGGTAGATTCAAAAAAAGTTGGCTCGCCAACAAAACCTACCGAAGTATTTCCGTTTGAGAAAGGTATCACCCATATCCAGATTCCTTTTTGATGCACAATGATGGTGATGCGGTTTGGTTCATCATCCATGGTACGCTTAACATCCAGCACATGCGTAAACAATGTTTTGCGTGGCGGCAGGTTTGATGGCTTATCCATGTTAAACAACTTTGGTATCACCCGCCCGTAGCCGCTTCCATCAACAATAAATTTTGCTTCAATTTGTGATTGGTTGCCATCAATATCTTCAACCGTTGTTACAGAGTCTGACCCATTAAATTTAATGCCGGTAACTGTTGTTTCGTAACTCACAGGTATGCCCATGGTTTCGCAGGTATCTGCCAGGGTTTTATCAAATTCGCCACGTGGCACCTGCCAGGTCCAGCTCCAGCCTTTGGTAAACTGATCGGCAAAAAAATAATCGCAAACCTTGCCGTTTTTTACAAACTTGGCTCCAAATTTTTCCTGAAAACCTTTTGCTTTTACTGCATCTAAAAAGCCGGCTTCTTCCAAAGCCTCCATGCAGCGGGGCAACAGGCTTTCGCCAATTACAAACCGGGGGAATTTCATCTTCTCCACTATCTTAACTGAAAAGCCTGCCTGTTTTATAATGGATGCTGCAACTGTACCAGCAGGACCGGCACCAATTACAAGCACATCTGTTTTTTCTGTATTCATCAGTTGGTATTTTTTATTTTTTTACATTTTAATAAAGTCTGGCTCAGGCCAATATTATCTGTTTGTTCAACAATTTCAAAACCAGCTTTTTCAATGCACTTAAAAAAAGTTTCGGCACTGTACATCTGGCTGTTGCCATTTGCCATTACAGTAAAATAAACAGATATCTGCTGCAGGCAAAACGCACCTACTTCAAATTGCTGCCTGTCCCAAAAAGGCTCCATAATAATAACCTGTCCGTTTTCATCCAGCGCATCGTAACATCTTTTTAAAATAGAAACAATTTCTGCTTCAGAAAAACAATCCAGAAACTGGCTCATCCAGATGGCATCAAAACCAGTAGGTATTTTTGCATTTTCATCCAGTATGTTTACCGGTAAAAAACTAACCCGTTCGTGCAAACCCAGTTCTTCAATTCTTTTACGTGCCATGCTTAACTGGCCGGGCAAATCCATAATGGTTATATGCACATCGGGTGCAAATGCCGAAGAAGCAATGGCCCACTTGCCGGTATTGCCACCAATATCTAAAATGTTTTTTGCACTGCCATCGTACACCATTGGTAACACCAGCGGAAACGCATCATCCGAATAAAAGTGATCAAAATCAAACCAGCTTTTTTGAATATTGGGTGGCAATTGAGATAAGCCCTCGTAAATCGTTTTCCAATCTCCCAAATGTTTTAAGCCAACCGGTTTACCGGTTTGTATGCTTTCTTCCAAATGAAAAAATCCTTTATAATTTACATCATGTACAAAATCCATATTGGCAATGGTGAGGGGATCGTTTAAAATAAAATATCCCGTTTTACCCAATGTGTATTTATCCTGATTTACCAGAACCAACCCAAGCCCCAGTGCAGATTCCAGCAAAACCCTTACGCCGTAAACGGATAATTTTACTTTTTCTGAAATTGCTTCCAGGGTTATTCCGCCCCTGTCGCTGTCTTGTATCACTTTTAAAATGCCGGATTTTTTTAACACCCTTGCAGATTGAAAAATTACCGGACCAAAAGCAATCCATTGGGCTGCTTCTTTTGCTTCGAAAGCCGATTTTTTATCTTTAGAAAAAAAAGTCATATTATTTTAAAGCTTGTTTATTTATTGTTTACTAAAAACCATTGCTGCATTGCACCCGCCAAAACCCGATGCTGTTTTTAAAAAATGCTGCGCCGATGATTTATTTATTGATGAATATACATTTACCGGTTCACTTACCCCAATGTTTTCAAAACCCCTGGTTGGTATCAGCAGGTTTTGTTTTAAAGATTGCATGGAGATGATGGATTCAATTATACCCGCCGCACCTAATGTATGGCCATAATAACCTTTTAAACTGTTAACCGGAGTTTGCTGCATGCCAGCCAGGCCTATTGCTTTTGCTTCCATCTCATCGTTAAAAAGCGTGGCAGTGCCGTGGGCAGAAATAAAACCAATATCTTTTGCAGCAACGCCCGATGCTGCCAAAGCTTTTGTTATTGCAATATTCAATTCTTCGCCGGTACGTGATGGCCCGCTGATGTGGTTGGCATCGTTACTTACCGAACCGCCGGCTGCTTTTACGCCAGATGAATAATTTTTATTGCGGGTAAGAATTACAGTTGCGGCACCTTCGCCCAGGTTTATGCCATCACGTGCTGCATCAAAAGGTTTGCAGGGCAATTGGCTTACCGCCTGAAAAGATTGAAAGCCCGACAAAACAAATTTGCTGATAACATCGGCACCGGCAACAACTGCATGATTGTACTGGCCCGATTGTATTAACCGCATACCCGTTAATATGGCCAGTATGCCCGATATACAGGCGTTGCTGATTACAACTGGTTTATTTACAAATTGAAAATAATCAGCTACTAATTGCGCTGATGTATTTAGTGAAATTCTTTTATTTAATGCATCTGATGGCGCTTCTGTTTCCAGTAAACTAACATTGCCCTTGGTAGATGAAATGATGAGTACCGTTTTTTTATCTGCTGCGATTACATCGCTGTTGGCAAGTGCATCGGTGATTGATGCAATCAGTAGTTTTTCAAATTTTGTATAATTATTTTTTGATTGATTGCTGTAAAAATTTTCATCGTTGAACAATGCCGCCTGAAATGGCTGATCAGACATTACCTTATCATCGTGCAGTTTTATGCCCGTAATGTTTTGTTTTAGCTGCTCAAAATTTTGGGCAGTTGTTAAACCAATTGGTGATACAATATTATCTGAACTGATAAAAATTTCTGTCATTTTATTTGCATTAAAACTGCTCATGCTTTTTTTTCCAATCTTCAAAAAACGGCGGGTTACTTAATTGAAGCAACGAATCTTCTTTACTTAAAAAAACCTGAACCGATGAACCGCTTGCAACCAGATCGCCGGTTGCTGCATTGTACAGGCGATAGGTAAATTTTATTTTTGCAGCTTCGGTTGCATTGTACCTGGTTTCTACCCTCACCGTATCGCCATATTTTAATGATTTTTTATAGTCGCACTGCACACTTACCACCGGTGTTACAAAACCTTGTTTATAAACATCCAGGTATTTTAAATCATACATGGCGCCAAAAGCTTCACGTCCATCTTCAAAATAACGAATGTAGTGGCCGTGCCACACAATACCCAGGGGATCGGCCTCATTAAAGCGCACCAGTATTTCGGTTATGTTACTAAGTTCTGTTTTCATAATACTTTTAATCAGCTACCAGATTTTTCTTTCCATTCCTTGTATTTTATCTTTTCTATTTCATCTAAAACAGCTTTAATGGCAGATGCCCAAATATTGCGAAATCCAAAGCCTTTTGCTTTAACTTCAAAACGCTCGGTAAGTAATACTTTTTTTGTTTGCAGGTCCACCAGCACTGTCCATACGGCCGCCCAATCATCACTTTTCTCTACATTTTTCATTGCTTCAAATACAAATAAAATTCCAGTACCTTTTTTACCGCTAATACTCAGGTTTTTTGCAATGGCTGTAATATCGCTTTCTTTCAACCGGTTAAAATCTTCAGATTTTGTTGAAACAATTTCTTCGGCATTTAACTTTTCGTTTCGGGCATGCACGGCTGTAAGGTCGGTTGATATACTGGTTTTATGAAACGCTCCTGTAAAATCAAATTTTTTAGGCTCATTCACCACTACATCATTAATACTTCTGTAAATACGGTTTTTAATATCTATAGGGTTGGCAGTTAGGCTATTAATAAGCCTTGCTTTTGTAAAGTCGATACCGAGGTAAACTGTTGGTGTTTCGCTGTTGCTAAAAAAATCTTTAATAGTTTGCGAAAATGATTGGGTGCTGCTGCCAAATAATAATACAAAGGCAAACAACCAGCTTAGTTTTTGTGTGCGTTTCATAATTTTAATTTTAAAGTTGATAAATAAATATTTTTATTTGCATCGGTTAAAATTAACGGCCATACTTTTTTTTCCATGCTTTATATTTACTCCAGTCAATTTCACTAATTGTTTTTCTTATAACACTCACCCAGTAGTTTCTAAAACTAAACCCTTCGGCTTCACGTTCCATGCGTTCAGTCATTAAAACCTGCTTTGTTTTCATATCAATAAGTGTAATCCAAACAGCACCATAACCTTTGCCAGTAAACTTTTTCATCCCTTCCATTATAAATACCAGCCCAATTCCATCTTTTCCATCTAAGTTTAAAGCCGCAACACAATTTGCAATGTCGGCTTCTTTCAATCTTTTAAAATCTGCTTTACTTGATGATATAATTTTACCTGCATCAATATTTTTATTATTAGCAGTAACAGCGCTTATATCAATACTTACGGCATTTTTCCGGTTAAAAGCAGCAGCAATATCGTAACTCTTATCAAACTGTTCTTTTATTACCAGCTCATTCATGCCGGGGTAATATCTGTCTCTTATCTCTGCTGGATTGGCATCGGCATTTTTATAGAAAAGGTTCTGGGTATAATCAATACCAAGGTAAGTGAGGTGGGTTGCGTTATTGCTAAAAAACTCTTTTAAGGTTTGCGAAAAACAATTTGCACCCACAAATAAATACACAAAAGTAAACAACAAGCTGAGTTTGTGTGTACGTTTCAACATTATTAATTTTTAAGTTGACTGATAAAAATTTTCATTTTGCATTGGGCAACCAGTTGCCCGTTGCAGGTTATTTTTCCGGATATTAATGTTACATCAAAAATCTGATTTTCTATGGTAATTTCTGTAATTAATTCATCGCCGGTTTTGGGTAACAAAAATACCTGCAGGTTATTTATAGCACCAATATAACCTACCAGCACGGGTTTGTTTTCTGTGTGCGAAACATAGCCTGCTCTGGCTGCTGCAGTTTGTGCAATATTTTCTACCAGGCCTGGTTCTTTAAACAGTCCGGCTTGCACAAAAATATTATCGGCCTTAATGCTAAAACCGGTTGTGGTGGCGGTTTCATTAAACGCCAGCAGTTTGTCAATCATTACAAAGGGTGGCCTTTGCGGAATGAGGGATTCAATATTGTTAATTGTTATCATCGGTTTTTTGTTCCCAAAAATTATAATAGTTAAACCATTGTTCGGGATATTGTTTAACCTTTTTTTCCATTTCAGCAGCATAATCCATCAGCATTTCAGGTATCAGTTCTTTACTGCCCTTGGCCGAATAATCTTTTATTTCGCTGGCAAATAAATGGTAATGTAATTTGTTTTCTTTTACAGCAAAAACAAAAGAAACCGGCACTTTAAATGTTGATGCCAACACAAAGGGACCTATCGGAAACCTGGCCGGCTCACCTAAAAAATCAGTTGTTATTGTTTTATTGCCTTCCAAAAAACGATCGGCATGCATGCAAACCAGTTCGTTTTTGTTTAACGCATCGCTGATGGCATAAATATGGCTCAGGTCTTTTTTAATTACAATGATATTTACACTCCGCTTGCCGGTAACACCCTCCAGATATTTTTTGATCTGCTCATCCTCTCCATCATACAAAACAATATTAATGGCTGTTTCTAATCCTTTAAATAAATGGCCCGCAACATCCCAGTTGCCAATATGGGCACTCAGTAAAATGCCCCCTTTTTTCATGGCTGCAATTTTTCGCAGGTTTTCTACTCCATCACAATGAAAGCTGAAATTATTTTTTATACCAGACATGATAACCACTTTATCAATAATACCCTGGCCCAGTAAAAAATAATTTTTATAAATTTTTACGATGGAGGAAAACCAGCCGTAGCCTAGTTTATAGCGATACAACCCATAAATTTGCCGGGAAGCTTTAAACGAAAAAAAGAAATAATATAGTGCCACAAACCGCAGCAGAAAATAGGCTGGTAAAACACCAAATGATTTTAAAACCCAAACAAAAATCCGGTATCCCAGCGGAGTGCCTTTGGATTTGCCATGCCATGCCGACATTATGCCAACTCTTTTGAATTTACACGGGAAATCACATAATCGCAAAAATCCTGGTAAGTGGCTATATCTGTAAAATCTTCGGGTTTTACTTTAAAAGAAAAGTTGCTTTCAATAATTACCACCAGGTCAATATAATCCAGGCTATCAAGTCCAAGGGTATCTTTTAAATTAGCATCAGGCACTAATTTTTCTGCATCCACTTCAAATTCCTCAATAAGAACATCGTGAATTCTCTCTATTATTTCATTGTTTGTCATAAGCAGTACATTAAATCAGTTTTCTAATAATAAGCGATGAGTTAGTTCCTCCAAAGCCAAATGAGTTCGACAAAAATACAACTATATCTTTTTCAACCGCCATTTTTGCAATATTCAATTTTGCCGAGTCTTCATCGGGGTTTTCGAAATTTATATTGGGTGCCACAAACGAATTCTGCATCATCAGTACCGAATAAACAATTTCGCTGGCTCCTGCCATCCAGCATTCGTGGCCGGTCATAGATTTTGTGGAACTTACCAACGGCCTGTGTTGTCCAAAAACGCTGTCAATTGCCTTTGCTTCGCTGGCATCGCCGGCTGGGGTTGATGTTGCATGTGCATTGATGTAATCCACATCTGCAGCCATTATACCGGCATCCTTCATGGCCATGTTGAGCGATCGAACAGGCCCATCAACCGTAGGGTTTGATATATGAGCGCCATTTGATGAAAATCCATAACCTATAACTTCGCCCAGTATTTTTGCTCCTCTTTTTTGTGCCGATTCCAGACTTTCCAGCACAACTGTAGCTGCGCCACCGCTTGGTATCAGCCCATCACGATCTCTGTCGAAAGGTTTGGAGGCTTTTGTGGGATCATTTTCTCTTATAGAAAAAGCAGATAATGCATCAAAAGTACCCATGGATAAATGATTTATCTCCTGGGCACCGCCACAAATAATACAATCCTGCAAGCCCGATTTTATGAAATGATAACCTAGCCCGATAGAGTGTGAACCGCTGGCACAGGCTGCGCTGATGGTAAAGTTTACGCCACGCAGTTTAAATATGGTAGCCAGGTTCATGGTTACGGTTGAGTTCATCGTTTGAAAAACCGCACCCGAGCCAACCAATGTAGTATCTTTTTTTTCCCGTATGATGTCGTTTGCTTCAATAATGGCTTTGCCGGAGCTGTCGTTGCCATATAAAATACCAATTTCATTTGCGGCAATGTACGCTTCATCAATACCGGCATTTTGCAAAGCCTCAACCGTTGCCAGGTAAGCATATTCGCCCTGTTCGGGCAGCATTATACGTGCCCGGCGGTCTAATTTTCCTTTAAGTTCCGGCTTATCTACAAAGCCGGTTAAGCCGGAGCGGTAACCATACTCTTTACGTATAGGATCCAGTATGATGCCCGATTTTCCTTTGTAAAGAGAATCCCGAACCTCATCCAGATTTTTTCCTATGCAGGAATAAATGCCCATACCGGTTATAACAACTCTGTTCATAATTTATAAGTCATTGGTCATTGGTTATTGGTCATTGGTGGGTCAACTTCCAGCAGGGATAATGACCAATGACTAATAACTTAATGACTATCTACGAATACAATCCTCCATTTACCGAAATCACTTCGCCGGTTATGTAAGCCGCACCTTCTGTTGCTAAAAACCCAACGGTGTGTGCAACTTCTTCCGGTGTACCAAAACGTTTTAATGGTACCATATTTTTTAATTCAGCTTCATTCAACCCTTCGGTCATATCTGTTTTAATAAAACCGGGCGCCACTGCATTTACGGTAATTCCTTTTCTTCCTATTTCCTGCGCCAGTGCTTTGGTGGCCCCAATTACACCTGCTTTTGCGGCCGAATAATTTGTTTGTCCGGGTAATCCTTTAAGGCCCGATAGAGAAACGATATTGATTATACGGCCATATTTTTTCTGCAGCATGCTGTTAACCACCAAACGGGTTACATAAAAAAACCCATCCAGGTTTGTTTTTATAACACTATCCCATTGTTCATCTTTCATCCACATCATCAGGCCATCTTCCCGTATGCCGGCATTGTTTACCAATACCTCAATAACCTTGTCTGTATTGGATTCCATCCATCCGCCCAGCTTGCTCATTATATCAGTTTTATCCGCCACATCAAACTGAATAATCTCACCATTAACACCCTTTTCTTTAACCGATGCAAGTGTGTTATTGGCTTCCGTTTCGTTCGATTTGTAGTTGATGAGTACATTATAACCCATCTCAGCCATCTTAATACAAATTGCCCGTCCAATTCCTCTCGATCCGCCTGTAACCAATGCAAATTTCATGAATATTTTCGTTTTATGCTGATGTGTAATTGTTGAAATGATGTTATTCCCTGTTATCAGGATGTTATGCCGATTATTCCAGTATTTAGTCCATAACCTTTTTTCATCGGCATAATACCATCTAAGATTTCCCCGAAGTCCTTCGGACTATCTGGTAAATCAAGATGGTATTACCTGCTCTGTAACCTTACCCAATCTAAAAGAAACAACGGGATCCGATTTTTCGAAATGTTTTTTTATCCTGTCCAGATCTTTATACTTAGGTTCATCCTCAATAAATTTCGGAAACAATTTCCGCATCTCTGTATAAATATGATGTGTTTCGGTTGATAAACGATCGGTGCATTTTAAATAATCAATCGCCTGTAACACCGTCATCATCTGTATTGCAAGTACCTCAAACGAATTGTCAATTACACGTTTGGTCATCAAAGCTGCATTGCAGCCCATGCTTACAATATCCTGGTTATCGTTGTTATTGGGTATGCTGTGTACATACATAGGGAACGACATGGTTTGATTTTCGGCCACGGTTGATGTTGCTGTAAACTGCATACCCTGCATACCAAAATTAAAACCTAAAACACCGAGGTTTACAAACGGCGGAAACTTCTGATTCAGCTTTTCGTTCAGCAAATAATTTAACTGCCTTTCGCTTAGCATTGATAATTTGGTGATGGCAATTTTAAGTTTATCCATCTCCAGCGAAACATAATCGCCATGAAAATTACCACCATGAAAAATGTTCTGGTTCTGATGATCAATCACCGGGTTATCATTAACGGAGTTCAATTCATCTACCACAACTTTTTCTGCATGGCAGATGGTATCGTAAATGGGGCCCAGTACCTGTGTTACGCAACGGAGGCTATAATATTCCTGCACTTTATCCTGAAACACTTCCTGGTCAAGCTTTTCGGGGTTGTACAAATGTTCGCTACGGCTGCGTATCATTTTACTGTCCTTCAAAATATCACGCAGTTGTGCGGCAATTTTATTTTGCCCGGTATGGTGTTTTACAATGTTGAGTTCGTAAGAATAATGATCATCAAATGCTTCTACCACTTCATTAATCATGGCCGATAACATTACCGACCACTCCAGTAATTTTTGTGCCTGTATAATGTTTACCATGCCAATGCCCGTCATGGCCGATGTGCCGTTTAGCACAGCAAGGCCTTCACGTATATGTATGGCAAGTGGTTTAATTTTTAGTTTGGCAAATACATCGGCAGTTGGTTGTAAAGTTCCTTCGTAAATCACTTCGCCTTCGCCTATTAAAACCAGGGCCAGGTGTGCAAGCTGCACCAGATCGCCGCTGGCACCAACGCCGCCATGCTCAAAAATGCAGGGCGCAATATCTTTATTAATCAGTTCTTTCAGCAGTTCTACAATTTCGGTATGCACACCAGAGTAGCCCTGCATCAGGCTGTTTAACCGGGCAATCATTACGGCTTTAACCAGTATGGGGCTCATCATATTACCGGCTCCCGAGCTGTGGCTCCGTATTAAATTGTATTGCAGTTGCAGCAGGTTTTTTTCGTTAACCTTGTACTGCGCCATGGGCCCAAAACCGGTATTAATGCCGTAGATGAGTTTATTAGAAGAAAATTTTTGTAAAAAGCTGAAATTTGTATGTACTTTTTCAACAGTCAACGTATCTAAAGCAACTTGTTTTTGCTTATATAAAATATCCGAAAAATTATCTAACGAAAGTGCCCTGTCCCCAACATGTACCATGGTCCGAATTTTTTTATTTTTCTGCAGTATAAATTTGATAGCCAAAGGGGTAAAAATAGAATAAAGAATTCAGATTTTTATTTTTTGCCCCGTATAAGTGAAGATATTGGAAGTTAATGTAAAACAATGGTGGCTATTGGGTATATTTTAATGGTAGATTTTGTATAATTTTACTGCTTATAATCTTAAATACTATTTATATGAAACGATTAACAACTTTATTTTTACTTACATTTTTGTTTGGTTTACAAATGAATGCCCAAAAGGTAAAAACCACCAGTGGCAGCGATGATATTTTAAAACCGGAAAGTTCAATCAACATTGAATTTAATTACGACAATATAAGCGTAGGTAAGTACAAAAATGAGCAGGATTATGTAACTGCAAAAACCGAAGAGTATAATAAAAAAGAAGCAGGAAAAGGGGATAGTTGGGCGGCCAGTTGGAAAAATGACAAGCAATCGAGATTTGAACCTAAATTTATTGAATTGTTTAAAGATAACAGTGGTATGAGCATTTTAACGGATGCGAAATATACCATGATTGTTAAAACAGTATCTATTGAGCCGGGCTGGAATATTGGTATAAGCCGCAAAAATGCCCAGATTGATCTGGAAATATGGATTGTAGAAACTGCAAACAAAAGCAACAAGCTTGCAACCTTTACTATTGACAATGTACCGGGCGGAACAGCATTTGGTTACGATTTTGATACCGGACTGCGTATTTCAGAAGCTTATGCTAAAGCTGGAAAAAGTTTAGGTAAATCTCTTAAATAGTCATTAAAATAAATAATATTTGCAAAAGGCTTCCGTTTTGGAAGCCTTTTACTTTTATTAATTTAAAAAAAACAAATGAAAACCATTAAAATTTGCTTTGCAGTATTTGCTGTTTTGTTTTACAGCCTTGCCGGCTTTGCGCAGGAAGTTGATTTAACAAAAGGCGATCTTTCTGTTTTAAAAGGAGAAACTACCATCAACATTGAGTTTACCTTTGAAAAAATGAGTGTTGGCGATTTTAATAAAGAAGCTGATTACATAAAAAAGAGAATAGAAGAAGAAAATAAAAAAGACCCTCCTAACGGCGATAACTGGGCTGCCCAATGGGAAGAGCAAAAGAAAAATTATTTTGGAGATAAGTTTATCCTTGGCTTTACCAAACAAAATAAAATGACGTTTAGTAAAGATGCAAAATACACCCTCATCTTTAATACCAGGGCATTGGAACCGGGCTACCAGGTTGGCATATCAAAAAGAAATGCAGGTGTTGATGGCAATGTTACGTTAGTTGAAACGGCCAAAAGAGATAAAAAACTGGCCGTGCTTTTTGTAGAACGTGCGCCAGAAACCAAATGGCGTGGTGCAGCATTTGATGCCAAATCAAGAATTGGCGATGCTTATTATATGGATGGGCAGAAAGTTGGAAAATTTATAGAAAAAAATATCAAATAATTTTATCGGCTTATCATTACATCTAATAACAAATTAAAACAAATACCTTAATGAAACATTTACTCCTCGCTGTAGCAACCTTGCTTACTACAGCCACTTTTGCGCAAAACAAAAAATTCACTTTTAAACTGGGGTCCGAATTTGAATTGCCCCGTAAATCGGAAGATCTTTCTTTTTTTGGAAATCCAAAAGACGGTATCGTAAATCTTTCGCTTAAGAAAGATGAGATCATTATTGTAAAGTTCGATTCAAAAACACTTGAGCAGTCTGCTGAGAATATAATTGAATTGCCTGAGGCAACAAAAAACTTTAACAGTGAAATAATTACCGAATTTAAAAATGGCAATTATTTTTGGTTGCACAGCGACTGGGATAAATCATCTGAAACAGAAACCTTGTATTATGATAAACTTGATGTTGGCGGCACCAAATTAACAGCCAACAATACCAAGCTTTTTGAAACAACCAGATTATCCGGAGACCTTGCCTCTACAGGTTTTTACCAGATGAAGGTGGAAAACAAATACCAGTTTAATTACGATGCAGAACGCAAAAAACTGCTGGTAAATTATCGTTTATGGCCAGAGGAAAAAAATGACAAAAAAAATTATGACAAGATTGGTTTGCAGGTGTTTGATGACAACATGAAAAAACTCTGGGGCGGAGAATTTACCATGCCTTACACAGAACAAATCATGGATAATTCAGATTTTTCTGTTGATGGAAATGGCAATGCTTACATGCTGGCCAAAGTGTATGATTCAGAAAAAAGAAGAGAAAAAGATAAAGAGACTGGTATGCCTGGGTATCACTACGAGCTATTGAAATTTGTGAAAGGAAGCAACAAAATCATTTCTGCAACTTTATCGCTTGATGATTATTTTATTCACGAAACATCGTTGATAGAAAATCTTCAGCACGAAATGATCATTGCATGTACTTACAGTAAAAAATCTAATAAAAGATCGCAAAGTAATGGAACCGACGGTGTTTTTCTGGCAACGCTTGATCAAAATAATAAAGTGGTAAAGTTTAAAAATGGTTACTATGAATTTCCGCTGGCCGACCTGCAAAAATTTGAATCGGCAAGAACCAAAAGAAAAATGGAAAAGAAAGACGATTATGAAGCACCTAATTTAGTTGTTCGTAATATTGTAATAGAAGGCGATGGCAGTGTGATGATGATACTGGAAGAATATTATAAAGTTGTTCACAGAACGTACGATAGCAGGGGGCAGGTTAGAACCAGTACAACTTTTTATTATGAAGATATTATAGGAGGCAAAATTAATGCTGCGGGCCAGTTTGAATGGTTGCGTAAAATACCTAAAAAACAAAGGGGCTCAACAATGAGTTACTCTTACGCTATAAATTATAACCTGCCAGGCACTATGGGTTTTAAACTGATTAGCGATGAAACCGGGTATTATTTTTTATACCTCGATAATAAAAAGAACATGGACATTCAGGAAGACGAAGTTCCCAAATATCACGTAGATGGTGCAGGCGGGCAAGTAGTAGTATCTAAATTGGATAAAGCAGGAGTTATTACTAACAAAGAATTACTGTTTGATACAAGAGAAGAAGAAGTAAGGGTATTTCCGGCCAAATTTACCAGGATAAATGGTAACCAGTTTATCGGCAGGGCGCAGGTTAAAAAGAATCGTTATCAACCCTTGTTGATTACGGTTAATTAATCAGTGGCTGCATAGCTCATTAAAAAGGATTCCAATATTGGAGTCCTTTTTCTTTTAAGACCTTCGATTTTAATCCGGCTGTTGCCACACTACATTTACCATCTTGTTTTTCATATTGCTTTTGTCAAGTATTAACGTAGCATAAGTATTGTTTTTTTTGTTGTAATCAGATACGGTTAACAATGCCAGTGCCCGGCCATTTTCTTTTTCTGCAAAAAGGTATTCTCTTTCAGGTAAAATATCATCTCCCGTAAGTTTATACATAAAAGCTTCACAATCAGCCGTAACACCTATTACCATTACTAACTTAGCTTTGCTTAATCCTGTGTATATGTTACCTTTTTTTCTGGCATTTTTTATGTCATTATTTTTCTCTGTATCATTAAATAAAATGTACCTGCTTTTTATACCGTCAACGTAAGCAAAAGATTTGTATTGATTGCCCCTGAATAATAATTGAGCCGACCCGGCTCTTTTTGAAATGTAAAATGGTACCAGTTTTGTTGTTAATATCGCATGGGCTTTAGGCACAAGATATTCGGATATGTTTTTTCCATTTCTATCGTAGCGTGATACTACGATCGACTCTAATTCAGTAGTGTTGCCGGATTTATCCCACCCAAAAAGTTGTTCTTCATTTAAAATTGTAAAACCCCCATCGTCGTTAAAGATAATATCCTGGGGCCTTCCATTGTATTTTTTTTTCTCATCAAGTAATTCTTTAAATGCTGTGTGCAAATTTTCACTTTGCTCTAATTGCGGAATAAATTGAACCGCTTTTTTTACCGGATCAATAATGTATAATAACGGAACATGCTTTGTGGCAGATAAATAATACCATTGTCCCCTATCATGGTTCATCAACCCATCTTCTACAAATACAATCTTTTGGGTTGCAGGATTATATTTTGCCAATCCAAACAAGAGTGTTTCGGGTACTAATAAATTTTTTTTTGCAGCTTTGTAAACATCAATTAACTGGTCAGGAATAGTAAGCTCTGTATAATTGATTGCAGTTGTTCCCTTCTCAATTACTGCCATTACATGGTGTTTAATTTCAAATTGCTGTGTGTAAGCAAGAAAGACACATATTTTTTCGGGGCCGATAAGTACCAAGTCAAGAAAATTACATGTTGCACTAATCGGTAAATGACAGAATTTCCTTGTAAGTTCAATATGATCGCCGCTATAATGAATAATTTCCAGAATTTTTGTCCTATCCCCTTCGCTTTCATCATATATCGCTACGGCATAATTATCGCTATATGGGTCTTTACGGATATTGAAGAAATCCGATTGCCTTGGCTTGCGAAGCTTGCTGAGTTTAACCGGATTTCTACTTGCCGCAATAACCTTTTGCTGGCTTAATTTTCCGGTATTGCCGTCAATTATTAATCTATATAATGTTAATAGGTTGTCTTCATACTTATTTACAAACACTATTACCTTATCATTGATTTCAAAAACCCCATCTACGGCATCACCTTCTTCCAGTTCCTGGTACGAAGGAAGGAATGTTGTTACAGTCTTTTCTTTGTGATCTGCATTATAGATTCTCACATTGATTCCATCTTTCAAAGTAACATGCATGTAAAATGTATTGCCATTTTTCAATTGAAGGATTTTTGCAAAACCTTCTTCCGGCTCATCAAATTTTGGCCCTTCGGCAATTTGTTTAAACTGTGCACGGGTTGGTAAATAACCGATGCAAAATAAAGCAACCAATAATGCTGTGGTAAATATTTTCATAAAAAATATGTTTAACATTCAGCAATATAAAACCTTAAGTGTTCTTTTCAAAACTCAGTGATAAGGTTTCTTCAATTTGCATTACCCAGTTACAATAAGCATCTTCATTTGCAACAATCGGACCCTCAAATGTAAGGTTATACCACAAACGAGAGCATCGGTCAGTATCATCCGTCATGGTATTTGCCATAGTGCGTGACCTTGCTGCAAGTGCAGCTCCACAAGCCAATTGAAAACTGTTTGTAGCCGCATATGTAAACAACATTTTTAAATCTGCATCATTGCAGCCACCTACATAAGCAACAGCAATACCAACACCCCGCCAAAGATCTGCATGCCTGCAGGCTTCAAAGTTTTCAATCCTCCCATTAATTTTATGTACATCTGCATTTTGGGTGTACCATATACTGCGGCCCACGCCCTGGTCGTACATGTGCAACCCTGCTGTTGGTAAATAATCCGGAAGCTGTTGGTTTATTACTGTTTGGCGGCGTTTAAAACTTCCATCGTAATAACCGCATCCATCAGCAATTCTAAAATAAAACCGGGAGTGCAGTTTTTTTACTGCTGTTAAAAAAGGAAAATTAAATTTTGCAATGGCCCAACCGAGCCCTACATAAACCTGTGCCTGGTGAGCAGCGGCCGGGCCGTTGGCAAACAAAAGCCATGCATGGGGAAACGTATCACTCTGAAAACTTTTTAAAGCAATGGCCATAGAGGCACTTTCATAAGCAATGGAGCTGAATTCTTTTTCAGTATTTTCCAGGTATTCAATTAATGCAGGCATGTCATCATGCTTTGCATAAAAGAGTTGAGTTTCTAAAAAAACAGTCTTTATTTCTTCTGTTTTTTGTAATGCTGCTTTCATGGTGTTTGACCGGACAATATTGTTTAATCAAAAACCAAAGATACAGCACTAACATTATACAGCTTCCATGGCAACCTTCGGGTAAAACCACATCACATCCACATCCTTCATAATGGCTTCGCAAGGCACAATGGCATTTTCCGATTCTGTATCCAGCATTATTGCCCCTTCTTTTTTACCCAGATTAATTGTGTAAGGGTTTACTTTTATATCTGGAGATGCACCATTTACTTCTGCATTTACCAACCTGAAAATGGCCACAGCAAGCTGTTCCAGCATGTTCATGTTTTGGGCTATCTGCTCAAGCAGTTCGGCAGGTTGGTGCTGCACTTCAATATCTTCCTGAAATTTGCGTAACACTTTTAAATCAAAGGGATCAATATACCGATTACTGAATATTTTATTTTCAAACGGCAGCCATTCTAAAAACAGATCCTGCATTATTTTATGTAAGTCGCCAAATTTGCGGCCAAGACCATTTTTAGCGGCAAACAGATCTTTCAAAATTCTGATGTTGGTAAGCGCTTTGTTGGCAAATAAATGCGCCGGTATGGCCCAGTAGGTTGCCCAATCCCAAAAAATCTTTATCACCATTATCTGGGTATTGCCCATCAGCAAATATTTATCCTGGTAAACCGGTATCCAGGCATCAACCAGCGATAAGTGGCATTGCTCGTAAATAGTTACACGGCTTTCAATATCTTCTCCGGCCATATCACGTAAAATCAAATCGCTCAGCCAGCTATTGTTCATGGCAATAAAATCGGTACCGGGCGAATATAGCGGATCTAAAAACGGACCCGACTCACCAGCAGTTCCCCATCTATCTGTTGAGTAAACCCTGCCGGAGTGATGGGCATAATGTTTCAATATTTTAAAATCGAGCAAGCCTTCTCCCTCGCCCAATGGCACCAGCATTTTGTAAGCCAGTGGTTCATTTATCTTCATCCACTCAACTGCTTTTGGGTATGTATTGAAAGTATCGAAAGGATGTACAGCCGGATCGGCAACAATACCAATGCTGGTATTTTTAGAACCCAGCGGAATTACCCATAACCAATAGCCGCTATCCATAAAATGCACGGTGCTTAAATAACGCAGACCGGGCTCCAGAAAACCCTGCCATTTTTTATCATCCGTCCAGGTATCAATATCAATTACGCCCTTCAGCCTCCACCACACCGCATTGCTGTGATGCTCCATTGGTTTTTGAAACTGAAATTTGCGTTTTAAAATACTGGCCCTGCCAGATGCATCGGCAACCCAGCGGCAGTTTACTTTTACCTCTTGGCCATCTTTTATATAACTAACTGTATGTAAATTTTCTGCATCAATATCAACGCCCGAAACTTTTGAGCCTAGTTTTAAATCAGTTCCTTTCTCTCTGGTAAGGCGCATTAAATAATTTTCCAGTGTGCCTCTGTCTAACTGATGGCTTGGTACCGGTAAACGCAGGCGTGGACCAAGTTCTACCCGGCTGGTAATATCTTCCTTGGTATCATTTTTAAAGAAAAAGCGCAGGCCGTGTTTGGGGAGTTCAAATTCTTCCAGGTAACCTTTCAGGTCTAACACTTCTCTTAAATAATGCGTACCCAACTCTACGGTTGATTCGCCTACTTTGTGTGCAGCAGTTGATGCTTCTGTTTCTCTTCGTTCTAAAACCAAAATAGAAATATCTGGTTTTGCATTTTTAAGTTGTAGGGAAAGTGTTAGTCCGGCAAGTCCGCCACCAAGAACAACTACATCATACTGATCATTCATAAAATATATTTTAAGGAGTATAAATGTAAGTTAAAAAGATTGTTATTAATAACAAGTTGGTTGTTAAAAAGCATGTGTTGAATTAATTTATATAAAGAGCAATTTGTCTTTCAACAAATGCAAAAAAAATTAGGTTGTCAGGCTTACAGTTTTTAAAAATAAATTAATTCCGCCTGTCAATAAACCTGATAACTTTCCTTCCGGCTTCCGGCATCTGCATCTTTTTAATTTCTTCGTCGGTTATATATTTTATCTGCGGACTAACCCTTAACCTGGCCTGCAGGTTTGCCCTTATTTTGCGGTTGGTTTCTTCATCATATTTATCCGGCACAATATAAATGAGCACTTCATCGGTTCCCATTTCATTGGATGAAACTTCGGCCACATAATCAATTACATTCTCCATCTCATGTAAAATATCAAAAAGTGCCGGCGGGTATAAAGTAGTGCCTTTGTATTTAAGCATTTGTTTTTTGCGGCCCATTACCGGCGATAAGCGTAGGCTGTTTCGTCCGCAGGCGCAGGGCGCATCATCATACACACATATGTCGCCTGTTTTGTAACGCAGCAGGGGCATACCTTCTACGCCAAGCGTGGTAATGGTTACTTCGCCTGGCTCGCCAGGGGCTACAGCTTTGTTCATTTCATCCAGCAATTCTACAATCAATAAATCGGGCTGCAAATGTCCGCCTTTACATTCGGTGCATTCTGTAAATGCGGTTTGCATTTCGGTAGAGGCATAAGTAGAAAATAATTTTATATCCCATGCATCCGTAATTTTTTTACCAAGCGGATTTAATGTAAAATCTGCATTGCGTATATTTTCGCCAACACAAATTGCTTTTTTTACAGTAGTGCTGTTGATATCAATGTTATGTTCCTGTGCGTAGTTTATTAATTTAACAATGAACGATGGCACAGCAATAATTGCTGTGGGTTTTAGCCGTAAAATAGTTTCCCACTGCAGCGATGGTACGCCAGGCCCAAGCCTGATGATGCCGGCACCCAGTTTTTGAATGCCCGAATAATAAGCCATGCCGGCCATAAACTGGCGATCCAATGTTAGCATGATCTGGTACACATCATTCACAGAACCATCGGTACTTACAAACGAAGCGTATTCATTGCAGGCCAAACGTGCTAAATCATTTTCGGTAAGCATGATGGTAACCGGGTTGCCTAAAGTGCCGGAGGTAGAGCTATACTCAATAATTTTATTGCGTGGCACACATAAAAAATCATTGTTGCGTTGCTGAAGATCTTCTTTAATGGTTACCGGTATTACACTCAAATCTTCCATTGTTTTTATGCCCGATGGATTGAACCTTGCTTTTGAAAAAAACTCTTTATAAAAAGGAGAATGCCCATTGAGATAGGCAATGGTTTCCTGCAGCTTTATTTC
>JAYURR010000207.1:0-8494 GCA_043756605.1 Chitinophagaceae bacterium | reverse complement strand
TCTCCTTTAAAAATACCTGCCAGCGATGGGTTTCTTAATAAAGGTGTTTCAAAAAATTGTGAAAAATGAATATCCTGTGCTTTGGCACATGCGGTGCACAACAGCATCAGGAGTGCTATTTGCAAAATGCGGTTTTTTAAAATTGTTTTCATGTGGTACGGTATTAAAACTCTGGTGTTGTTATTTTTAAACTCTTTCTGTGATGCCTTTTCATCAGGTTGTAAATGACATAAATTTTAAGAGGTTGAAATTTTTATAAAAATTTATTTTAGCCACAAAGATTCTAAGACGCAAAGGAAAATGCGTAGCATTTTTTACTTAGTGCCTTAGTGCCTTCGTGGGTAACCTCTTTCGCAGCGAAACTGAGAAAAAAAATTCCTTATTGTCATTTACAAAGAGCTTTAATCTTATTTGTGCTTCAATCTTTTTTCCTATCTCAACAGTGCAACATTTCCGTTTAAAATAATGGCTGTATTATTTTCGCAAAGCACTTCGGCAGTGTAAACAAATACATCGCTGTTTACTTTCTTTCCTTTTACAGTGCCATCCCAGCCTGCAGTTGGGTCGTTTGGAGAAAAGTTAACTTTCTCAAAAACCACTTCGCCCCAGCGGTTAAAAATGCGCAATAATTTTATGGTGAATATGCCCGATCCTCTCGGATAAAAAACATCATTAGCTCCACTGCCGTTTGGCGAAAAAGTATTTGGTATAAAAATATTTGCACCATCGCAAAGCACATACACCATCACTTTGTCGGTGGCTTTACAGCCACCGGGGTTTCTTACTTCCACCGTATATTCTGTTGTATTTTTTGGCTGCACTGTAACCGATGGTGCATTACTGTACAAAATACCCGGTGCTGTTAACCAATACGTATTGGTAACATCCGCCGTAATTTTTGGCGTAATGGTTATGGGCGTTGCACCATTTTTTATGGTGATATCTTTTCCTGCATCTACCTGTGGAATGGGATATACTTTTATGGTTGTGTAACCCGTATCTTTAAAACATCCATAAGCATCGCTGCCAATTACCCGGTACCTGGTGGTTGTTCGGGGGCTGGCAGTTGGTAACGAAGAGGTAATATTATTTAAGCCTGCCGAAGGAGACCACTCGTAACTGTTAGCACCCGATGCAAATAAACGTACCGAGCCGCCAATACAAATAGTATCGTCTCTTTTATTATCCATTGCAAATGGTTGTATAACGGTAACATTCAGAGAGTCGATATTTTTACAACCATAAACCGATGAACCGGTTACCAAATATTTTTGATTAAAATTGGGCGATGCCATGGGGCTTGCGCAATTGGTACAACTTAATCCGTTTGATGGGCTCCACACATAAGTAGCGCCGCCATTGGGGTTTAATTGTATTGGCGTGCCCCTGCATATCTGCACATTGGGGCCTGCATCAATTACTGGTATAGCATACACTTCAAAACTTTTGTTTACGGTGTCTTTACAACCGCTGCTGTTGGTGGCAATCAGTTCAACATTATAAATTTGTGCAGTGCTGTAAGTCTGTGCCGGCGTGGTTTGCAGGGTTGATGTGTTGCCATTACCCAATTGCCAGTTCCAACTGATAGCAGATGTATCGGCTACATTTAAAAATGCGCTAAAGCCGGCATTAACCGGTGTGCAGGCACTGATGGCGTTTGTAAAATCTGCCTGCGGCGATGCAACAATTTTTACCGGTACCGGCATGGTGGTTGTATCTCTGCAACCACGGTTGGTAACCACAATCAGGCGGGGAAAATATTGGCCTGGTGCTGCATAAAAATGCGATGGATTTTGCAAAGCAGATGTGCCGCCATCGCCAAATTCCCATGCATAAACAGATGATATATCGTTGATGATGGATGAGTCGGAAAATTGCACCGTACCAAGATCGCAACGAGGCAAACCATCAAAACCAAAATTTGTTTTTACACCAAATACGTTGATGGTATCAACGCCTTCAATTGGTACCTGGCAACCGCCGGCATCTACCAATATCATTTTTGGTAAATAGGCACCTGGTAAAGTATATGTGTATGATATGGTTGAATCTGGTGTGTTGATTATTGAGCCATCATTAAAATCCCAGACGTATGCAGGATGATCGGGGGAGATGGCTGTAAAGTTTACGGTGAGCGGGCTACAGCCATTTAACGGCGCATAGCTGAAAGTGCCGATAGGCCCACGTACAATAATGCGCTGCATAAAAGAATCAATACAATTATTGCCGGGGCCGGTTACAAATAATTTTGCAAAATAAGTGCCGGGTGTGTTGTAAATATGAATTGGGTTTGCTGATGATGATGTACTGCCATCGCCAAAATCCCAGGTGGCATCATTACCGTTTATAGATGTGTTGGTAAACTGTGCAATCAATGGCGGACAGGTGCTCATGGTATCTGAAACCGTAAAGTTTGCATGTGGTGGTGCCACATGTATAACCTGGTTTATAGAATCCTGGCAACCGTATTGATCGGTTATCAATAACTTTACGGTGTAATTTCCTTCAATAGTATAATTGTGTATTGGGTTTGTTGCAGTATCTGTAACTCCATCACCAAAATCCCATAAATAAGTAAGTGCTGGTCCGGTTGATGCATTGGTAAAAGCAATATCAATCAGCGGACAAACAGTGGTATCTGATTGGGTGAAAGCTGCAACAGGATTTGATATGATTATGGTATTTGTATTTACCGTACTATCGCTGCAGCCAATTGCATCAATGGTTTTCAGGGTAACATTGTACGAGCCTGATGTTGTGTAAAAATGGGTGAAAGGTGGTGCGGTAAAAGTCTGCGTGGTTCCATCACCAAAATCCCATACCCAGGTTGTAATCGGGTGCAGGCCATCATCTGTAGAACTATCTATAAAAGTAAAACTGTTGTTTGAGCAACTGCCACCGTTTGGAATACTAAAAGCGGCAACAGGCCCGTCAACCCGGATGTATTGCAGTTTCACCAGTGTATCCATGCATCCGGCAAGGTCGGTAACAATTAATCTTACCGTGTAAAAGCCTGCGTTTACATATGTATGAGAAACTGAGGCACCAGTGGCGGTTTGCGTATCACCAAAATCCCACTGATAACCTCGAATGTTGGCAGGGTCGTTTCCGTAAGCATTAAATATGGTGGAAGTATTACGGCATATCACAGTATCGGTTGCAATAAAGTTTGCAGCTTCATCCACAATGCGAATAGTTTGTGTGTAGGTATCATCGCAACCGGTAAGGTGATTGATAACAACCAATGTTATGTTATAGGTGCCTGTACTGGCGTAAGTATGTATGTTGTGTTGTGCTGTTGATGTATTGCCATCTCCAAAATCCCAGTGCCATTCATCAGGGCCAATAGAGTTATCGGTAAAAGTTATCGTTTTAGGCGCAGGGCATTCAAAACCATATGTAAAAGCTGCAATGGGCGGACTAATGTGTACATAGTCTGTCAATATCAATGTATCCGGACAATTATTATTCCACACAATTAATCTGATTGTAAAGAAACCCGTGTCCTCATAATGGTGCGATGGATTTTGTACAGTAGATGTTCCGCCATCGCCAAAATCCCACAACCACTGGGTTATATTTCCAGTTGATTCATCTATAAAATTTACATCAAATTTTGCACAAACATCCCGTGGGGTTGCTGAAAAATTGGCAACCGGTTTATCATCTGCAACAATACCGGCGGGCATAAAAACCGTATCGGTACAGCCTCCCAGCGTGGTTACAATCAGTTTAATATCGTAACTGCCTGTTAAGTATGTGTTGGTTGGGTTTGGCAGGGTAGATGTGGTTCCATCGCCCAGATCCCAAAAATAACTCACTACCGGATCGGGCGAATTTACGGATGCAGAAAATGTCCAGGTAAGTGGCGAACAATTGCTTTGCGGTAAATTATTGATGCTTGCCTGTGGGGGTAAAATTTTTACATAATCTGCAAACACCAGCGAATCGCTGCAGCCAACAAAATTGGTTACAATAAGTTTTACAGTAAACGATCCAAAGGTTGTATAAGTATGCGATGGGTTTTGTAAGGTAGATGTTCCGCCATCTCCAAAACTCCATAAATAATTTGCTGGTGCCGTGCTGGTATTTGTAAAAAATACTGTTAACGGTGGCTGACAGGCATTTCTGTTAACCGCACTAAATGCAGCCGTTGGTTTTGGATAAACATTTATAAGCGACGAGGTAGAATCAACACAGGCACCAAGGGTTGCTCTCATTTTAACCACATAAGTTCCGGTGCTGGTATAAGTTTTTACAGGGCTAAGCAAGGTTGAGGTAGTGCCATCACCAAAATCCCAAAACACCGTATTTGGCGGTGGAGTAGTGGTGTTATTAAAATTAACCGCATCGTTAATACAGGTACTGGCAGGGGCAATAAAGGTTGCCCGTAAAAAATTTATAACAACCGCATTGGCCTTTACTAAAGTATTAATACAACCGGTGCTGCTGGTTACCCGTAAAGTAACTGTAAAACTGCCTTGTGTATTATATGTGTGCGATGGGTTTTGCAGGGTAGATGTAAAGCCATCTCCAAAATTCCAGAGGTAAGATAAAGTACCCGAACCTGAAGAGGTGTTAGTAAACACAATGGTAACCGGCAGGCTGCAACCTGTGGGCGTTGTATTGGTAAATGCAGCGGTTACGCCATTGCTTGCATGTATGTAATTGTTTTTAGTTAGTGTTTTTGAGCAGCCCGAAACTGTTGTAACCTGCAGTGTAACATTATAATTGCCGGCTGCTGTGTAAATATGTACCGGATTTCTAACGTTGCCCGTGGTACCATCACCAAAATCCCACAGCCAGGTGGTAATGGTTGAGCCTGTTGCGGTGCTTAAATCGGTAAACTGCACTGTTAGCGGTACACAACCTGATAAAGGTGTTGCCGAAAAATTTACAACAGGTATGGGGAAAATATTGATGTACTGCGTTCTGGTTAAAGAGTCTTTGTTACCCAACCCGTCTTCTACAACCAATTTAATTGTGTATTGGCCGGGTGTAAAATAGGTGGCCGATGGGTTTTGTAAAACAGATGTTGTTCCGTTGCCAAGGTCCCATCTCCAGTAAATTGGATTACCGGTTGAAAGATCGGTGAAGTTGATAACTTGTGGCGAACAGCCCGAAGTTGGCGATGCAGAAAAATTTGCCGTAACCTGGCTTTTGCTGTTAAAATTAATGAAAGTGAGTAAAATCAGTACAATATAACTCTGCCTGAGTATAGCTTTGGTAAACATAGGCATAGCGGTACGGTTTTTATTAATGTTGGATAAATTGGATAAAACAGGGCATTGCTGCCGTGTATTAAACTACATTTTCTATATAAAAATTGTGTATGTAAGGATATATTTTTACATTGCATTGAGGTTTAACCGCTTAAACCCCCATCCAAAACTTATTATTACCCATATAATTACATAAAAACACTAACTGCATGAATTCTAAATTTTTGAAAATAGCCCTGTTGCTTTGCTTAAGCACAACCCTGGTGTACGGGCAAAAAAAAGCAGTAAATAAGGCAGAAAAAAAGCACGGAATGTTATCTTTCAGTGTTAATTATTCTGATTATGGTTTTTGGAAAGCAGTAAATGATTCATCAATAAGCCACGCTTTTAACCGCAAAGGGCTTTTTAAATCGGGTAGCAGTTCATTTGGTTTTGGCGTAAGTTACTGGAAGGGCTTGGGTTCTCATTTCGATTTTTCGGGCAATTTTGCAGGTACTTTTTCAAATTTTCCGGCATTGTATGTAAAGGGCGATAGTATTGGCAAAGCCTCTTTTACGCCCCAGCTAGATCTGTTGCTGCATGCAAAGGCATTTAAAGAAAATCGCCTCTTCAATCCATTTTTAACAGCAGGCGTTGGTGCCGGTTATTTTGGTAAGCAACTGGTAGTATATGCGCCGGTGGGTGTGGGTTTGCAGTTTCATTTCAAAAGTGGAGCCTACCTTTTTTTACAGGCACAATGGAAAATGGCACTCACCAGTGGTATAAAAGATGATTTTATGTTTTACTCACTGGGTTTTGGTCAGCATAAAAAAGCGAAAAAGGTTGAACCCAAAACGGAGATACCTGCTGTGGATAGTTCAAAAACTGAACCTAAAAAAGATACAGTTGCAACAAAGCCAGCTAATGCTGATAAGGATACAGATGGCGATGGCGTGTTGGATTTGTTTGATCTTTGTCCGGATGTAAAAGGCACTGCAAGTGGTTGTCCGGATACGGATGGCGATGGTGTGGTTGATAAAGATGATAAATGCCCCGGCGAGGCAGGCTCTGTAAGAAATAATGGCTGCCCTGCAAAAGATACCGATGGTGATGGTGTAAATGATGATGAAGATAATTGCCCCGATGTGAAGGGCGTAAAAGATAACAGTGGTTGCCCTGCAGGACCTGCAGATACTGATGGCGATGGTATTTTGGATAAGGATGATAAATGCCCCGATGCGGCAGGAACAGCCGAAAATGATGGTTGCCCAAGGCATATACTGGATGGCGGTAAACTCATCCGGTCATCAGGCGATTCAATGACTTATTTTATCCGCTTTGATTTTGATAAAGCCAATATTACCAGCGAAGCATTCAGCGTGATGAGCGAAATAGTGAAAGCTTTAAAAGCAGATAAAACCCTGATGATAAATATTGAGGGCCATGCTGATAATTTTGGACTGGATAAATACAATATGATGATATCGCAGGATAGAGCCAATGTTGCCCGTGATTATTTCTTAAGCTATGGCATTGCACGCAGCAGAATGAAAACAGCAGCATACGGTGCTACCAGGCCTTACGATGTACACCAGGATTGGTTAAACCGCAGGGTAGAGATAACGATTTATAAAAGTAAATAAACCCAGGTACAGTTTTTAAAATCTGGGTTAAGTTAATTAATAAAGCCGGGCTTGATGCCCGGCTTTGCTATTAGCCGTTTCTTAATCTAAAATGATGTTTTGTTTTTACTAAGTTCATTTTCTTACCATATTTTCGCAAATAAAAACCATGGATATAAAAGCACAATTTGAGCAGGCAAAAGCCGACAGTAAATCATTATCACAAAAGCTCGATAACGAAACCCTGTTGCAGCTTTACTCTTTATACAAACAAAGTACCGAGGGGGATGTAAACGGCGAAGCACCAGGCAACCCGTTTGATTTTGTAAACAAAGCCAAGTACGATGCATGGGCTGCTTTAAAAGGCAAAACCAGCGAAGAAGCTATGCAGGAGTATATTGGTTTAGTTGAGAAGTTGAAAGGATAAAATAAAATTTCTCCCGCAAAGTTGCAAAGAGCACAAAGAAAAATTTTATATTAATTACAAGCACTTTGTGAGCTTTGTGCCTTTGTGGGCAAATAAAACATTTCCGAAGGAAACCTCCTATACAATTCATAAAATGAAAATTCAGGAAATTATAGCTGTTCTGGAATCAATTGCACCGCTATCCTTACAGGAAAGCTACGACAATGCAGGCCTGATAACCGGTAACAGCAACTGGCTTTGCACTGGCATCATCACTACACTTGATGCAACCGAAGCTGTGGTGCAGGAAGCTATTGAAAAAAACTGCAATCTTATTGTAGCACATCATCCTATCATTTTTGGTGGGTTAAGAAAAATTACCGGTAAAAATTATGTAGAGCAAACCATCATAACGGCCATAAAAAATGATATTGCCATTTATGCCATTCATACCAACTTGGATAATATGCTGCATGGCGTAAATACAGCTATTGCCGATAAGTTGGGTTTGGTAAACCGCAAAATACTTCAACCCAAAAATGATACGCTGAAGAAACTATTCACTTTTGTACCTATTGAATTTGCAGAAAATGTACGCTCTGCCATTTTTAATGCCGGCGGTGGCCATATCAGCAATTATAGCGAATGTAGTTTTAATACCGCCGGTCAGGGAACTTTTAAACCGGGCGAGGGCACCAACCCATTTACCGGAAAACGTGGCATCAGGCATACCGAAGATGAAATAAAGATGGAGATGATCTTTCCGGCCTGGCAGGAGCAGGCTATTTTAAAGGCCATGATTGCCGCCCATCCCTACGAAGAAGTGGCTTTTGATATTATTGCACTGGATAATCAAAACCAGCAGGTAGGAAGCGGTTTGGTGGGCGAACTGCCTGAGCCTGTCAGCGAAACCGCATTTCTGCAGCTTTTAAAAGAAAAATTCAAGCTTTCTGTAATACGGCATACACCTTTACTGGATAAACCGGTCAAAAAAATAGCCCTTTGCGGAGGTGCCGGCAGCTTCCTTATTAATGCTGCTGCTGCATCAGGTGCAGGTTTCTTCATTACCGGCGATATAAAATACCACGAGTTTTTTGATGCTAACAGCCGGCTGGTTGTTGCCGATATTGGCCATTTTGAGAGCGAACAGTATACAATAGACCTTTTGTTTGATATTTTGAGCCAAAAATTCCCTACCTTTGCCGTCCTAAAAACAGGGGTAAAAACCAATCCGGTACATTACTTCCTGTAATTTAAAAATCAAA
>JAYURR010000206.1:0-3044 GCA_043756605.1 Chitinophagaceae bacterium | reverse complement strand
CAGAGATTGACAACTCCAGCATCGCTTTTTTTTATCTTTTTCATAAACAAAAAAAAGCTATGTGAAACGTCTTTCACATAGCTTTTACCAAAACCAATACTGCATTGAATTACAGCCGATTTTACCAACTATTTTTCAGTATTATACCAAATTATACTGCATTCCAAAATTAAAAATGCCGGTTGCAACAGCAACCGGCATTTTAATAACATCATTTCAAAAAATAAAATCTATTTCAAAACCTCCGCCAGTTTACTTTGCAAGGCACTTTCTCTTAAATCGGTTGCTATTATTTTCCCCTGCGGGTCAATCAAAACATTATAAGGAATACCATCAAACCCATACAAAGCAGTTGCGGCACTGCTCCAGTATTTTAAATCGCTGATGTGCTGCCATGCTAATTTATCTTCTTTAATGGCATCAAGCCAGGCCTGTTTGTTTTTATCGAGCGATACACCCAGCACCGTAAAATTTTTATCTTTAAACTGGTTAAATGCTGCTACCACATTTGGATTTTCATCGCGGCAGGGGCCGCACCAGCTTGCCCAAAAATCTATCAGTACATATTTGCCACGCAACTGGCTTAATGAAAATGATTTGTCGTTTACATCATTCATGCTTAGCTCAGGCGCCATATCGCCAACGGCAGGTTTTGCCCCAGACTGGGTTTGTGTTTGCGGCTGCGAAGTTTTGAGCTTAACATAAGCAAGTGCATCGGCTATGCCTTTATGTTTGGGAAAACGCTTTACTAATTTTGACAAAGGGGCTTCAAATTTACTAAGCTCCACCGGGGCAATGGTAGCTGCAAATAATGCAACAACGGGGCTTTTAGCGGTATCGGCATACATAAAACTGTAATTGCTGAAATTTGCATTTAAAGCACTTAATTCATTAGAGATGGCTTGAAAGATACTATCGGTTTGCTTTACACCCGATTTGGTAAACTCCGTTATCAGCCGGTTTTTATTAGACATCAGCAGGCCGATGCTATCCATATACTGTGTAAGTTTTTTTAAAGAACTGTTTGATGGGCCGCTGAAAGTACCGCTTAAAGGTTCTTGCCCAATGGCAGTACCTGTAAAATTTATTTTAGAATCTTCGTTAATAAAAAAAGCGGTGGCACCTTCCTGTGTACGTATGCGAAACAAACCTTCTTCGGGTGCAAGGGCAGTTAGGGAGAATTTTCCGGTTTTAATTTCGCCGGTATCCAGCACTTCGGGCTGTTTATCGCTGAAGTATAATTGCTCCAGGTAAATTTTTTGATCGGGCGAGGCCTTCAGTTCTCCTGAAAGCGTAAACTTGCCTTTATCAGCATTGTTATTGCAGGAAAATAAAATGGCAGCAACGGCTGCTGCGGTAAATAATTTTTTCATTTATTGATTGTTTAGTTTCTTTTCTAAAATTGTATTGGTCAGTTGCATATCGGCTTTGCCCTTGCTTAGTTTTTTTACTTCGCCTGCAAACAAACCAATTAAACCTTTTTTGCCAGCCTGGTATTGTTTTACTTTATCGGGCATTTTAGCAATCGCTTCATCAACCCATTGCTCAATAGAACCGGTATCGGTTTCCTGTATCAGGTTTAACTCGGTTGCAATCTGCAAAGGCTCTTTATCAGGCTGGGTAAGCATTACAGGAAACACTTTGGAAGAAGCAATGCCGAAATTTAATGTGCCGTTTTCTACTAACGCAATCAGTGAGGCCAATTTTTCGGGCGATAAAGAAAATGTATTGTAATCAGCATTACTATCGTTTAAAAAACTTTTAACAGGCCCAAGCATCCAGTTGGCAACTGCTTTATAATTATCTGTGTGTTTTATTACCTGTTCAAAAAATTCCGATTGATCCTTATCATCACAAAGTACCGATGCATCATATTGGGAAAGTTTCAGCTCATCTACATACCGCTTTTTTAAATCGTTTGGTAAAACCGGTAATTCGTTTTTTATTTTGGTAAGATAATCATCGGTGATGTGAAAAGGGGCAAGATCCGGCTCAGGAAAATACCGGTAATCATCCGCATCTTCTTTACTGCGTAACGAAAAAGTGCTGTTGTTGTCTGCATCATAACTCCTTGTTTCCTGTATGATGGTTTGATTGTTTTCAACCAGGCCAATCAGTCTTTCTACCTCCACATCAATGGCACGTTTTACATTGCGTATGCTGTTGAGGTTTTTTACTTCAACACGGGTACCCAGTTTTGTTTCGCCCTGGAGGCGGATGGAAATATTGGCATCGCAACGCATGCTGCCTTCTTCCATATTACCATCGCAAATGCCCAGCCAGGTAACCATTTTACGTAGTTCGGTTATGTAGGCAAATGCTTCATCGCTGCTGTGCATATCGGGTTCGCTTACAATTTCAAGCAGCGGCACGCCGGCACGGTTCAGGTCGATAGATGTATAATTTTCATCCACATCGTGTAAACTTTTGCCTGCATCTTCTTCCATGTGAATTCGATTCAGGCGGATATTGCGTTCAACATCATCAACCTTGATATGTACAAATCCATTTTTACAAATAGGTGTTGTGTGTTGCGATACCTGGTAACCTTTTGGCAGATCGGGATAAAAATAATTTTTACGGGCAAAGTAATTGTGCTGCTCAATTTCGCAGTGCAAAGCAAGTCCGAGTTTAATGGCGTACTCAATTGCCTTGCTGTTCATTTTAGGTAAAGTGCCCGGGTGTGCCAAAGTAATAGCGCTGATATGTGTATTAGGATCGGTACTGAATGCGGCACTATCGCCACAAAATAATTTGCTTTTTGTAAGTAATTGAGTATGTACTTCCAGGCCAATAACTAGCTGGTATTTATTGTTTTTATTCACGGGTGCAAAGGTAGTTTACAATAGGCAATGGGCAATGGGCATTAGGCAATAGGCAATGAGCAATAGGCAATGGGCAATGAGCAATAGGCAATGAGTTACAGCAGATAAATAAAAAAAGCGTGACCCCTCCTAAAATTACTTGACACATTTTGAGGTTAAAAACTAATTGTTGTTGTCAAGATTTATGCTGTTGCTGATACAAGATTACAGATTTATTTG